>JBEELA010000099.1:0-11889 GCA_041168365.1 Planctomycetota bacterium | reverse complement strand
CGGTGCCGTTCCACTTGGCGATGCGGTTCGCCGCGACGCCGCCGTAAATCGTTCAGCCCGACTGTGAAGAGTTTGCATGAAATAGCCCAGTCCAAGAATTCCAGGCAAGCTTTTCCATACTGCGTAGTCGAATCGCATGCCTCAAGAGTATGCGAGCGATGATCGCATGCGAAATGCGTCGATAAAAAACAACTCGTGGATCAGCTTTTGCAAAACAAGATCTACTGAATTTCTCAGAGACAATTGCGCGCGACACGAAAGCCGTGTCCGCCTTCATCAACGAAATTGGGAGTGAAGCTGAAGCGCCGCGATGCGCGACAGAACGACGAACCAAATCCCCAACTCCCTCCGCGAATGACTCGTGTCGAGCCACTCGAAGGTCCTTGTGGATCTGTAACGCTTGCGGAGGAGTACTGACAGGAGCCCAGAAACAGGTCACCGCTTATAAGGCACTGACCACGGCTGAATCAGGGTCGGAAGAAGTTTCAAATGAAGCGTGCAATTATTCGGAGGTGCCACCTATTCATCCAACCTCGTCCCCTTCCTATACTCATCAAACCAATGTCCATGCTTGAAACTTCCCGTACAAACTCCTCGCCCGCAACTCACAGTCGAATGCTTGATCCGACCGACACTTTTGTCCGTCGCCATCTTGGTCCAAGCGATGCAGATGTCGCATCAATGCTGACTGATCTGGGATTTGGTTCGTTGGAAGACTTGATGACTGCAACGATTCCTGCTTCGATCCGCGTCAAGTCGCCGTTGGTGATCGACGATCCGACCAACACGGGACAATTCTCGCAGCGCGGCGAACATGAAACGCTGCTTGCGCTGCGCACGATTGCATCGCGCAATCAAGTTTTCCGTTCCTTTATAGGAATGGGTTATAGCAACTGCATCGTCCCTGGCGTCATCTTGCGAAACATCTTTGAGAATCCAGGTTGGTACACGTCATACACGCCCTATCAGCCCGAGATTGCGCAGGGTCGACTCGAAGCGCTACTCAATTTTCAGACGATGATTTCAGAGTTGACTGGCCTGCCAATTTCAAATGCTTCATTGCTCGATGAAGGCACTGCCGCTGCCGAAGCAATGACGATGTGCTTGGGAATCACAGGAGGCATGCGACAATCCTTCTTTGTCGCGGAGACATGCCATCCACAGACGATCGCCGTTGTGCAGACACGCGCATCTGGACTTGGAGTTGATGTGATCGTCGGCGATCCATTCAAGACAGATTTCACCGCGAAGCCATTTGCAGGAATCCTCGTTCAATATCCAGACACGAACGGATGCGCGAGTGACTGGAAAGATGTTGCGGCGCGTGCGCATGCCGCTGGCGCGCAAGTTGTCGCTGCATGCGATCCACTTGCAATGACACTGCTCGCACCTCCCGGAACGTGGGGCGCGGACATCGTCGTTGGAACTGCGCAGCGATTCGGTGTGCCGATGGGTTTCGGCGGTCCGCATGCTGCGTTTTTGTCTACAAAACCAGAGCATGTACGCAGAATGCCAGGTCGTTTGATTGGCGTGAGCCGTGATCGACATGGTTCGCAAGCACTGCGATTGTCCATCCAAACTCGCGAGCAACACATCAAGCGCGACCGCGCGACCAGCAACATCTGCACCGCGCAAGTTCTGCTTGCGGTGATGGCTGGAATGTATGGCGCGTATCACGGACCAGATGGGTTGGTCAAAATTGCGAAGCGTGTGCGTCAATGCACCAATGCGCTCGCGGCTGGAATTCGTGCGATGGGTCACACCATCGCTGGTGATTCCAAAGTTGAATCCCAATCCACATGGTTCGACACACTTCGCGTGCATGTGAAGGGAACAACGTCCGCAGCAATTATTGCGCACGCCACAAGTTTGAAAATCAACTTGCGTTCGTTTGCGGATGGATCGCTCGGCGTCACGCTTGATGAAACAGTCACGACAAATGACTTGCAAGATTTGCTTTCATGTTTCGCATCTGGAACCGGCAAGCCCGCACCCAAGATCGAAACATTCGAGTCGACTGTCACTGCGATCCCGAATGCTCTTGCGCGCACGGGAACTTTCATGACGCAAGATGCGTTCAACCTGCATCACTCCGAGACTGACTTGCTTCGATATATAAAGAGACTCGAGTCAAAGGATCTTTCCCTCTGCCACAGCATGATCCCACTCGGATCATGCACGATGAAGTTGAATGCGACCAGCGAAATGCTGCCAGTCACCTGGCCAGAGTTTGGTCAACTGCATCCGTTTGCACCACGCGAACAATGGCTTGGATACGCAGAGATTTTCAAGACGCTCGAAATGTGGCTTGAAAATATCACTGGATTTGCAGCGGTTTCTCTGCAGCCGAATGCTGGAAGCCAAGGCGAATATGCCGGCTTAATGGCGATCCGCGCGTTCCATCAAAGTCGTGGTGAAGGTCATCGCACTGCGTGCCTCATTCCAGAGAGTGCGCACGGCACGAATCCTGCGAGCGCCGTTGTTGCGGGAATGAACGTTGTATCGATCAAGTGCGACGATGAAGGCAATGTTGATCTTGCAGATCTACGCGCCAAGGCACATGAGCATGCGAAGGATTTGGCGGCGTGCATGGTCACCTATCCCAGCACGCACGGCGTTTTCGAAGAAGGCATTCGCGAACTCTGCGAGATTATTCATCAACACGGCGGCCAGGTCTATATGGACGGAGCGAATCTCAATGCGCTCGTTGGACTCGTGCGACCTGGCGAGATTGGCGCGGATGTTTGCCATCTCAATTTGCACAAGACATTCTGTATTCCACACGGCGGCGGCGGACCAGGAATGGGACCGATCGGCGTTGCTGCGCATCTTGCACCTTTCCTTTCAAGTCATCCAGTTTTAGCGCCGCTGAATGCCGGACCCCAATCAATCGGCCCAGTCAGCGCTGCGCCATATGGCAGCGCGAGTATTTTGCTCATCTCGTGGATGTACATCTCGATGATGGGCGCGCAAGGTTTGAAGAAAGCAACGGAAGTCGCGATTCTGAATGCGAACTATGTCATGAAGCGTCTGAGCACGCATTACCCCGTTCTCTTTGTGAATCACAACGGTCGATGCGCGCACGAATGCATCATCGACTGCCGTGGATTCGAGCCGACTGCTGGCATTAAGAATGAAGACATCGCCAAGCGTTTGATCGATTATGGATTTCATGCGCCGACGATGAGTTGGCCAGTTCCTGGAACGCTCATGATCGAACCAACAGAGAGCGAATCAAAGGAAGAACTCGACCGGTTCTGTGACGCAATGATCGGTATCCGAAATGAAATTCGCGAAATCGAAGCTGGTCGCATGAACCGCGAAGACAATCCACTCAAGGGCGCGCCGCATACGGTCGCTGAAGTTTGCTCGGACAAGTGGGCCCATGCTTACACGCGAGAACTCGCTGCGTATCCCGCTCATTGGCTGACACACTTCAAGTTCTGGCCCGCAGTGGGACGGGTAGATAATCCATACGGTGACCGCAATCTCGTCTGCACTTGCGACGGGATGAGTGCGTACGCGTAAAAAAGTTGTGTTTTTTGCCGACATTTTTTGCATGTTGGTGCTCTTGGGTTACTTTCCGATCTGAGGCATGACTGTTCAGCAATGAACAGACAGTTTGGAAGAAAGATGAAACCTATGAACTACATTTTGATCAGCCCTCTCTGTCGCTTCGCAGCACTCGGAGTCGCTCTGTTTGTTGGCGCTTCTTCAGATGCTGGTTATTACACATCGGTCTACACGCTGAATTCGCCTTACACGGCTTCGTCGCCGAATGTCACTCAAGTGCTGGTCAATTGGTCTACAAGTCTCACGAGCGGCATGGTTCAAGAAGGCGACCTGACTGACTGGAGCATCAGCCTTCTTGGTGGCGGCAATTTGTTTTATACCGATAATGTGATCATCGGCGGATCCGTGCAATCCAATCGAGGCGTTGCCCGCGGAATTGCCGATGTTCTTTTTCGTTTTGACTTGGGAACATTTACCCCAGGCGATTTCGACAACATGCTTTCTGGTTCAAGCCTGAGTAGCGCCACAACCACGGCATACAACATTTACAGTTATCCAAATAGTCTGCTTGGTCCGCCGTATTCGTCGCTGGGACTTTGGTCAAACGGTGTCGAATCAACACGCCAACTTCCTGGATACTCCTCAGTGATCACGATTCCTGCGCCAGGCGCATTTGTTGCTGTCGCATTTGCGATGGCGATCAAGCGTCGACGTCGCAACTGAATTTCAGAACGCTGCACGAGTCGGCCTCAGAAATCGATCTTGATAAGAAATGGTGCAATCAACATTGCAATGCAAGCACCGATCAACATCATGTTGCTCTCAATGAAATATGGAACAACACAAAGTCCCACTCCTGACAAGAGTGGGATCAACTTCTGCTGTTTCTTTCCATAGACGAAATATGCACAGCCAAAGATGCCGGCAAAGACGCTGATGGTGATTGATGTGGTGTCCATTGCTATCGCGCCTCGCGCGGTTTGCGCATCAATACGATGTTGCGTGCTGGAAATTCGCAGTGCCATCCGAGATCTGCGGCAATACAAGTGAAAGTCGCCTCGCGATAAAACGTGACGTGTGTTGGATCGCGGCGGTAATGCCACTGAGCAAACTGGGCATCATCTGTTTGGAAGTTTGTCATCACTCCAAGCCAGCCACCAGAGAGCAGCAATCTGCTGAACTTTTGAAACTCTGCGCGTGGTTGGTGAAAATGCTCCACCGTTTCTGTGCATGTGATGAAGTCGTATTGGCGTTCAAGTTCCGACGCGTCGGCGTGAAAAATCGGGTCATACAAATGCATCTCGTGTCCTTCTTCTGTCAACATTTGCGCAAGCGCAGGACCGGGACCGCATCCATAATCCAAGCCAACTTGCGGCGCAGGCAACTCGACCATCAGCGGATCAACAAATCGGCGGAGAAAATCCAAATATCTCGAATCGTGCGGATCATTGTTGTGCTGCGCATATCGCGCGATTTCTTCGCTGGGCGTAGGCAGATGCGCATCTGCAAGCAATGTTGCTTGGCAATGCGCGCAACGCCAATATGTTTTGGACTCGATCACCGCAAAGGTTGTAAGTTGTCGCTGTGCGCACACTCTGCAAGGTGGCAGCGCATCTGAAGAATCATGCTGCATAACTGCAATCTATATAAATAAACAATTTTGTTGTTTCAAAAATTATTTTTTGTACATCAATAAAAAGATTCCAAGCGCGACTTGTATAAGTATGACCAAAGCGCTGAAAAGGATGGCGAACCAAGCGTGCGCAGTGCCTCTCATAATTGGATTTCGATTCCTGCGCCGAACGCCCACAATTCCGCAAATGATCCCTGCGACTCCAAGAGGGATTCCCACAAACGGAATCATGCTGAAAATACTTAAGTAATAGCCCACAAGTGCATAGGGATTCTTGTACGGAATCAATCCACCAGTCACATCGCTTTTTGTTTCAGGCTGTCTATCGGGCTGAAAGACTGGCGGCGTGTTCAGCATGAAAACACCTGGAACCTGATCAATTCTGATCCACTGCGAACAACCTTGATACCACGCAAAGGTATTGACCCCAGTCAATTCGCAAGTGCGAATCTTTGCGTTGACTTCCTCAATTGTGAATGGCCCCTGCTGGCGCGAATCTTGATTTACAAAAATTTGTTCTGGAATTTGGATTGTTGGCACGTGGGTCATCACTCTCTGCTGATTGCAATGATTGTCATGTCATCACCTTGAAAGTTATGGCTCCATGATTTAACGGATGCGACGAGTTCTGCAACAATAACTTTTGGACTCTGCTGCTTTCCACCGCAAGCCGCAGAAACTGCTGCTGCCGCACGATCTGATCCGAAGAGGCGATCAGCGCCAGCTGCTTCTGGCCCTGCTTCGGTCACGCCATCAGAAACAAGCACGAGGTCTTCGCCACGATCAAGCTGTATGCGCTTCGTTTGCCAAACAGAATTTGCTTCGAGTCCGAGGACGGTTCCAGTTCCTTCCATCACATGTGAAGTGGTTCCATCAACCCGTACCAATATGGAAGTTGGATGACCAGCGTTGGCATACAAGATCGATCCAGTGCGTGGGTCGAAATACAAGAGAACACCTGTCGTGAAATTCGATCTAGGAGCCTGCGTAATGAGATCTTCGTTCACTCGTGCAAATGCAAGATGCGGTTCGTTGGTTTCAAGAGCTGCTCTGCGAAGGAGAGTTCTGCAAACTGCCATCACCATCGCTGCAGGCATACCTTTGCCGCACACATCGGCGATGACAAGCGCAAACGTTCCGTCTCCGCGAGGAAACCAATCAAAGAAGTCCCCAGAGATTTCGCTTGCGGGAACATTGAATCCCAAGATAGAGACCCCCGTAAATTCATCCGTTGATCTTTCGTCTTTGCTTTCAACTTCTCTATCACTTTGCGGAAGAAGAAGTCTTTGGACATCACGAGCTGCAGAAATCTGAACCTCGACCTCGATGCGTTTTGTCTCCGCAATTTCTCGCTGTGAAATTGCTCCCTGCAAATCTCCGCCCATCTTGTTAAACGCAGTCGTCATCAAACCGATTTCATCTTCACGATCGGTGTCAGGAGCGCGTGCAGAAAGATCGCCCTTGGAAAACTTTCCAATCGCACGGATGACTCCTCGTAGTGGTGCCACAGCACGATCGGCAGAACGCCAGACAACTGTCATTGCAATTATTGCTCCCAGCAATAACAAGCCAGGGCCAAACAATAACGCCTGCAGAATTGACGGAAGAAGATTTGTCTCTGGGAATGAGCCAACAAAAACCCAGTCGGTGGTTGGAACATTGACAAACACAAGTCGAGATCCTGTAAATGTAAGGAGCGATCCCTCCCCAATGCGGGCGAATTCCACACCAGAACTGCGAAAGGCTGCAACTGCATCGAGCGTCTGTCGCTCACTCGAAGAAGCCTCGAAGTCTGCTGCGAGCTTCATCAACGCCTCGGGATTCGATGATGAAATAATTCGCCCCTTTCCCGAAACAACTGTGAAATCATAATGATTGTCGTTGTTCTTGGACTCTAATGACTTGACAATATCTGCAAGAACGACATCAGCAGTCGCGACGCCAGCCGGAACTTCTCCGCCTGCCGCGAACGACATTGAATAGGTCGTCATGAATTGATCACCGCCACCTTCGTCGAAATATGGCTCGCTCCAAACTCCGTATGGCTCGGGACCCGCTTCAACAAACCACGGAGCTTTCGAAAAGTTGTACTTCAAATCCAGCGCAAGATTCATCGTGCGCAATCCTTTCCCATCCGCTGTGCGGCAGACATATGGGCCAAAGCCATTCGCGGAAACGCCAGAAGAACCTGGTGCAAAAGCGAGCGCAGCGCCAAAGACAAATGGATTGGACTTCAGTACTGTTGCAAGAAACAAATCTAGTTTTTTTGCCGCTGCAGGAGACTCGAGCTGGGAAAGTTGCTCTCCATCTGATCGGATAATTTCGATCTGGAGGGCCACGGCGTGCTCTATTGATAAAAATTCTGATTCAGCCTTCAAACAAGTCATCTGAACAGTTGCACGCATTTTCTGCCGAATTGATTCCACAAGAAGATCTCTGTCAAGTTTGACTTGGGCCACAATCATTAAGAGAAACGTGGCAAGCAAAGGCACGCCGATGCGTATGACCAACCGCCGACGCAATGAATAACGAGGGCGTAATTCTTTACTCAGAGAATCCATTGTGCAACCAGACTGGCAAGGCCAAGAAAAATAAGGAAGCTCATGCTGTCAGTCACCATGGTCAGAAAAATCGTTGAAGCAGTTGCGGGATCAAATCCAAGTCTTCGCATAATGAGTGGCATCGCGCTTCCCGTGATACAACCAATTGTCAAGGTCGCGGTCATACTGATCGCAACCACCACACCCAAATGCCACGATTGACCAGACGCGATTTTGCCGAGGACAACAATGCCGCCAACAAGCGTTCCACACACAATGCCGTTGAGAAACCCAACTATCATTTCTCTTCGTACATGCATCAAAGAGTGATTCGGGCGAATCTCATCCAACACAATTCCACGCAGTGTCACGGCAAGTGATTGCTGACCTGCATTGCCAGATTGATTGGCGATGACTGGCATCATCACTGCCAATAATGCAATCTCGGTGATCATGTCTTCGAACTGCATAACCACGACCGCCGCAACAGCGCTCGTGAACAGATTGACAATCAGCCATGGAAATCGCCCGCGCAATTTCTGAGTGACCGTGGAATGAACGCCCTCTTCTTTTCCTGCACCCACCATGCGCTGAGCATCTTCAGTTCCTTCGGCGCGAATAATGTCGATGACATCGTCGACGGTCACGATGCCAAGCAATCGCTGTGAATGATCCACGATGGGAAGTTCGAGATAGTCATATTTTTCAAACTCACGCGCCAAGAGTTCTCGATCGAGTTCAGGGCTCACTGCATCGACATGACGCTCGCAAATATCACTAATTAATTCTCCGCTACGCGAAACGAGCAATTTTCGCAGTCCAATCGTTCCCTTCAGTCTGCCTTTTCGATCTGTCACAAATGCCTGTTGCGCATGCTCGATTGGTTCGCCACGACGAATGTGTTCGATCGCTTCTGCAACAGTCTCATTTTCGCGCACAGATAAATATTGTGTGGTCATCATTCCGCCAGCGCTCTCGCTTGGGTGGACCATCAATTCGCGCAAATTCAGGGCCGTACCAACTCCCATCAATGCGAGCAAGCGATCACGGTCCTGCTTGGGGAGAGCTTGCAAAAGATCAGTCGCATCATCGGGCGCCATCTCGCTCAACATGCGACCTGCGAATGATGGATTTTCTTCGATGAGATCTTCGATCACACTGACTGCAAGCGGAATCGACATATGACTGAGCGCATCGGCAGCGGCGTCGACTTCCATCTCGCCGACAACATCCGACGCTTCGTCTTGTGGCAAAGCTTCAAGAGTCGTAGCGGCATCCGCTGCGTCCTGCTGTTCGACTGCATCTGCAATCAATTCGGGTGAGGCATCACTTTCGATCAAATCATCAACGAGTACATCTTCTGCTGTCTCGATGCGAGGATCACTGACGATGCCATCACTCAGATTTTTATCGTCATGATCGTGGGGATTCATCAATGTCCCTCGAACGTGTCAACACGATCCCATTGCCAAATCACGCGATTCGCATGTTCGAATCCCAGCATGCTGATCGATCCTGCCTTGAGACCAAAACTTCGACCGCGTGATGGCGGAAGTTCTAGCCACACTGCTGCGATCATGCGCGAGAAATGTCCGTGAGAGAACAACAACACATTTCCTTTTGTGGCGAGACATCGCTGGACAATTGTCTGCGCTCGTGAGGCGACGGCTTCGATTGACTCTCCACCTGGGCAACCATCACGCCAGAGATCCCAATCGAGATTGGCATCGTGATCGCCAGAAAAATGCATTGCCGCAATCTGCGCAGAAGTCAGTCCTTCATATTTTCCATAATCCCATTCGAGCAAATTCGGATCTGGTTGAACGCGGTCCGCGAATCCTGCACGTCGTGCAGTTTCCATTCCTCGGCTGACTGGGCTTGAAAGAACAAGCGCAAATTTCTCATTCGCCAATCGTGGAGCCAATTGATCTGCTTTCAATTCGCCTCCAGCAGTCAACGGCACATCGGTGCGGCCCGTATGCCGACCATTGAGACTCCACTCGGTATCAGAGTGACGAACAATCCAAATTTGTTGCTGATTTGATGGCATAGGAATATGTTGGACAATACCCTGCCTGAAACGTTCTCGTCAGCCGAAAATTCGATAATGAGCAGCAGCGAACATCCTCTTGTGCACACCGAATCTGAAGGCAGAACCTTCACGATCACATTGAATAATGCTGCGATGCGAAATGCGATGAGTACAGCGATGTTCGATGGGCTCGAAGTTGCCATCGAACGTGCCAGAGCATCTGCACAGCGTGACGAAACACTCGTCGTGATTCTTCGCGGGTCCGGCAAAGCATTCTGCTCTGGATTCGATCTTGCAGCGTGTGTGAATGACAACACGATGATTGAACAATTTGTGCGCCGGCTTGGCGAACTCAGCAGCACACTTCGATCTATGCCTGCGATTGTGATCGCGCAAGTGCAAGGACCCGCGCTTGCCGGTGGTTGTGCGATCGTTGCAGCATGTGACATTGTGTGCGCAGCCGACTCTGCAACTTTCGGATATCCCGTTCACCGAATTGGTATCTCTCCCGCAGTCAGTTTGCCCACATTGATGGCGACTATTGGATTCGGCGGAGCACGATCACTGGCGCTCTCTGGAGAAATCATCGACGCGCAGCGTGCGAAGGCGCTTGGACTTGTTCAATTTGTCGAGTGCGACGAATCTGCGCTTGCAGGTCGAGTCACGGCGCTTGTTGATGCGCTCTTATTGAAAGGTCCACAAGCATTGCGCGCGACAAAGATGTGGCTGAATCAAATTGACGGCACGAGTCCTGAAGGATTTCTAGGAAGCCGTGTCCATGACACGATTGATGCAACCGCGAAACTCTGCGGAGAAATAGAAGCGATCTCGATGCTTCAGGATTTCTGGAGCAAGCGCAAAGGTGGTTCATGAAGTGGATCGAAGATATTCGCCGTTTTTTTCGGGATCTTGATTATTACTCGATCAAGCGCCAACCCACGATGTGGTCTCGGATGGTCATCCGAAATCTCTGGGTGACTTTGTGCTTGGGATTCATCTGCGCGATCGCAATACAATTTCTCGCGAAGTCCTCATCACCACCTTTTGCCTGGTGGGAATTCTTCCGCAATGCACTCCTCAGTTGGCCCTTCCTTTATATAGGTGGGCTTGGCGTCTCAGGCATTCTCTACATTTGGAAGATCACCCGCTCCCAACACTCTCAAAATGTTCGAAAAACGCTGCGAACAAATGGAATCTGCCCGAACTGCAAGTATTCGCTCAAAGGAAATCCTTCCGCCATTCGCTGCCCAGAATGCGGCAAACATCTCTTTGGATGATTGACTTTACGTACGCTTGAACCCATGGAAGATCTCGTTCAACTCGCAATTGCTCACGGTTGTGCAACGATCACGATGCGCCGGCCAGATGTGCGCAATGCGCTGGACTTTCCGTTGATCCAAGCTCTCGCCGACGTTATTGCTCGCGTTGCGCAGCACATCAAAGAGACGCCAAATGACATTCGAGTTGTTGTCCTCGCCGGCGAAGGAAAATCGTTCTGTGCCGGAATGGACTTGAAAGCCGTCATGCATGATCCCATTCAAATGGGACAAATGCTCCGACAACTTTCTATGACGCTGCTCGCGCTGCGACAATTGTCAGTGCCAACCATCGCACGCGTGCAAGGCGCTGCCATTGGTGGCGGTTGCGGATTGGTCGTCGTCTGTGACTTTGCCGTTACGCATCCTGAAGCGAAACTTGGATATCCAGAAGTCGATCTTGGGGTCTGCCCTGCAGTTGTTGCGCCATGGCTGATCAAGAAAATCGGCGCTGGGCCTGCTCGTGCGATGTTGCTTTGCGGTGGAACAATGAAAGGCGATGAAGGATTCTCGCGCGGACTCGTCACGCACTGCGCACCGATCGATCAACTCGATACGACGATCGCCACACTCGTTGCACGGTTACTGACTGGCGGACCGTATGCATTGGCATGCACCAAGAACATGCTCAACGAACTTGATGGATCAAATGACGAACAAATTGCCATCGAAGCCGCAGAACTTTCGGCGAAAGTGATTGCGGGCGCAGAAGCGCAGGCCCATCTTTCGCGCCATTTTTCAGCACAATCCCGCTCGAATTTAGAAAGATAAAACATGCTCCCAGTCGAACGAACTGCCGATGGAATCGCCATCATCTCGCTCACCCCAAATCCAACAAAACTTCGCGGTGGGGTT
>JBEELA010000098.1:0-5777 GCA_041168365.1 Planctomycetota bacterium | reverse complement strand
GAAGATCTCGCAGATCCCGCGCGTCGCGCTCGTGCTGCGATCGACGCAGGTGTTCCCAGTGCAGTCTTGACGAGCGCAAAATTGCCCGAAGGAGTTCCTGCCCTTTTGGGAGCAGAGGCGTTGATGAAGCAGGGGAAATTCAATGAAGCGATAGAAGTGTTGACCGATTTGCCTGGTGCGCCTGCATCATCTTTGCGTGCGCAATGTTTCGAAGGTCTTGGTCGACAAGATGAAGCTGCAACAGCCGCCGCCGAAGCGGTTCGAGAACTTGTTGATGGAAAAACAACCACAGCATCCGATATCATTCTGGTCGCAGAAGCGATGACAGTTCTTGTGCGTGTGCGTGCAGCGGATGCAGCCGCCTGTGATGCGATCATCAAGACCCTCACTGATGCGCGCGAAATGGATCGCTTGGATTGGCGCGGGCGAATTATCGAAGCGCGCTTCTTGATCGAAAAACATAATGTTGAAGAAGCAGTCGGCGCTCTGCATGAAGCGCTCTCGCTGAATCCGCGATCTGCAGATGCGTGGCAACTTCTTGGTGAAGTCGCGTTGATGGGTTTCGACTTCGATGGAGCAGAACGCGCGGCACTGCAAATCACAGAAGCGGCGGCAACAGTTGATGCGACTGCGCCTTGTGCGCCTGCGGCTTTGCTGCGCGCAGAGTCTGCGTGTTGTCGCTTTGATGCGGATGAAGCTCTCGCAGTCTTGGCAAATATTCGCGCTCAAATGCCGATGCTCCCTGAGGCGATTGCACTCGAGGCCTCCGCATATGCACTGCAATATGACTTTGATGCAATGCGCGCAACGCTCGCCAAGGCCGACGCACTTGCACCCAACAGCGGTCGAGCTTCGTGGCAAGTTGGGCGCTATCTCTCGCTCGCTCGGCAATACGCAGATGCCGCGGACTTGCTGACAGAAGCTGCTCGTCGCGAACCAAACTGGAGCGTTCCTCGCAACGATCTTGGATTGTTGGAAATGCAGGCTGGCAATGACGTGCAAGCTCTCGCTGCGCTGACCGACGCAGTGCGTCTTGATCCATACGACAAGCGTGTGGCATTCAGCAAATTTTTAATGGAAGAAATGGCAGGATGGAAAGTGTTTAAGAGCGAACATTTTCGGGTGCGATGTCGAGCAGGCGTAGACGAAATTTTGGCGGCGAGTATGCCGGCTCAGTTGGAAACGATGTATCGCGAGGTGTGCGATCGCTATGGTCATGAACCCAAAGGGATCACGACGATCGAGTTGATGCCTGATCATAAATATTTCGCAGTACGCATCACAGGCATGCCACAAATTCATACGGTCGCAGCAAGCACCGGTCCGGTCATCGCACTCGAGCCGCCGCGCGATGGAGGCACAAGTAAATCGCTCGGGCGATTCGATTGGCTCGACACATTGCGTCACGAATTTGTTCATACGGTCACGCTTGATCGCACAAGCAATCGCATTCCACATTGGTTCACCGAAGCGGCTGCAGTTGATATGGAGCACAAGGAGCGCGATTGGCGAACGTATGAATTGTTGGCTCATACCCTGCAGAAAAATCAACTTTTTGATCTTGACGAAATCAAGTGGGCATTCGTTCGTCCCAAGCGTCCATCCGATCGCACGCTTGCATATGCGCAAGGACATTGGATGGTTCAGTTCATGCGCGAGGCGTATGGCAAGAATGTAATTACGCAATTGCTCGATCGATATGCGCGCGGCGAGACAGAAGCAAAAGCATTTCCAGAAGTGCTTGGCATTTCACGCGAGCAGTTCATGTCCGACTTTAAAAATTGGGCGACGCTGCAAGTCGCATCGTGGGGTCTTGCTGCAGAGCCTTCGATCGATGTGTTGCTTGGAAACACCAGCCAGAATGATGATGGCAAGAAAGATGGCGACAAAGATGGCGACAAAGAAGTTGATGGAAAGATTGATGACATGTCACCAGATGCCCCCATCATCACCATGCCAAAGGTTGAAGAGCCACTTACCGACGAAGCCTTCGCAAAAATCTTGGCGGAGAATCCGAATCATCCGGATGTACTAGAAATTGCAGCGCGTCGCGCAGTCTCTCGCTGCGCTTCGATGGACGCACTCGCCGTGACAGGTGGAATCGATGATGCGACAGCCGAACTGCTCGAGCGATATTCCAAATCTCGGCTTCTCGATCCGTGGCCTCATCAACGACTCGCGGCGCGTGCGATGGCTCGCAGCGAATCTGCGTCAGCGCGCGATCACTTGATGTTTCTCGACGCTCGTGCAGACAACGATCCTTCATTCGCACTCGAAGTTGCACGGATTGGACGGGCTGCGAAAGAACCCAAGGCGGCACTCATCGCTGCAGAGCGCGCAGCTCGCATCGATCCATATAGCGCACCAACTCGCGAACTCGCAGCATCCTGCGCGCTTGAAGCAGGGGAACTCGATGCAGCGCGCATTCACATCTTTGCATTAACGATGATCGAACCAGATCGCACGCAACATCGTCGACGACTCGAACGAATTGACGAATTGATCGCCAAGCGATCTGCCTCCGCACAATAAACTTCAACGGTTTGATGCTCGCACGCCGCCTCACTTCTCGTAGTAATCCAGATCGCGTCCGAATGGTTCAGGCAGTCGCCAGAGCGCAAGCGCTGCAAGTGCGAAGCATAATCCGCCGCTCAACCATGCCGCACCAACGGCGCCGAGCGGATCAGCCACGGCAGTAAACAAAATTGTGACAGGCACCGCACTCGCACGAATCAGATTTGGTGTCATCGTCGTGACAGTCGCGCGTACGTTTGTTCCAAAAAGTTCGCTTGCTGTGGTGATCACTACGATCCAGTACGCGCTGAAGAATCCCATCACAACAGTCGCCGCGCCATACCACGCGGCACTGCGTGGACCAAGAAGCAATACCAACGCGCACGCAACAGTGGTTCCAAACATAAAAAGGCCGATTGGAATTTTCCGTGACTTCAATTTTTGCGAAAGCAGGCCACTGGCAATGTCTCCGAAAATTGCTCCAGAATAAAACAGTGCGACCAAGTGTCCAGGTTTGGGCGTCGGCGAAAGACCCATTTCACTTGCGATTTTCGGTGCAAGTCCAACAAGAATCGCAAGCGTAAACCAGATGGGCATTCCCACAACGACAACTTTTATGAGTCGCAGAGTGAGCGTCCACGATTTCAAAAGCGGCAGCAGTCCGCGCGAAAGATTCGAACTCTCACTTTTCATTGCATCAAAGAGTCCGCTTTCAAAGACAGCGAATCGTAATGCGAGAAGTGCAAGCCCCATCACTCCGCCGATTGCGTATGACATTCGCCAGCCCGTGAATTCGTTGACAACTCCAGCAGCGATGGCTCCAACGACACCAACTGCGCCGATGATTGTTACGGCGAATCCTCTTCCGTGCCGAGAAGAAATTTCTGCAACGAGTGTGACGCCCGCGCCAAGTTCTCCAGCAAGGCCAACACCCGCGACGAATCTCAAAACGCCGTACGCAGTGATCGCATCAAATCCACCCATAAAAGCAAGCGGTCCACTGGTCGCTCCGACACCAGCATTCAAAAAATTTGCCAGCGAATAAAGAATGATCGAACCGAATAAGACGCTTCGTCGACCTCGCAAATCACCAAGCACTCCCCAAAGCACACCACCGAGAAGCATGCCAATCAATTGCAAATTGAGAAGCCAAACACCTGTTTGCGCCTGTTGTTCCATCGTCAATCCGAGATCTTCAAGACTCTGCCACCGAACAACATTGAACAAAATCAAGTCATAGACATCTACGAAATATCCCAGCGCTGCAACCAAGATTGCAATGTTCATAGACGAAAAAAGTTTTTGTTTGGAATGGGACATATTCGTCGCGCTCAACGTTGCTCGATCTTCTGCGAATTCAAATTGCTTCGCAAGGCAGTTCGCAACCTCGTCGAAACAATGAGCGCGCCAAAGCCCTCTTACAAGACACCAAAGCATGCGGCGGGCGCACAAAAATACATATCTACTTGCACAGCAACAATTTACGCCAATTCTTCTTTCTCTCTCTCTCTCTCTCTCTCTCTCTCTTAACATCGAATTTGCAAAACACGCATCAATCGTAAATTGACAGTTTTCTAGTCTTCATTTACGATCGAATTTGGTCTAGTCAAATAATGCTGGAGGTATCAAAAATGAAAAAAACCACAACTATTTCAATGGTATGCAATCGTAATTTTTGTTTCAAAGGCCTGTTTTTTGCCTTTGTTACTGCATTATTGTGCACGACCACCTTCGCGCAAACTCCTGCACAGTCTGCTGCTGTGAACCCTGTGATTCCAGATTCACGAAAGCCAAATCGTGCAATCCAACCATCCGCAACGGGAAGCGCCGCTGCAGTTGCGCCTGCGCAAAAAGCAGAGGCAACAACTTGGGCAAGCGAGGCTCGCTTCTCGCAGTCAACCCAGTTCACCTTCAAGATGGAACCAGCGAATCACCCGCGTATGCCCAGCACTGACAATTTAATGCAGACATCGGTGACTCTTTACAAGGTCGACTCTGGGGATGGCTCTAGTTACTCTGGCAGTCCAACTTCCAACGGAACCAAGACGACCCTCACCCTTGCTGAACTTTCGCAGGCCAATGGCACTCTCACCGACTCTGCACGAGTTTCTATTCAGAATGCAGTTGTCTCATCGGTCAATGCCGCGGGCATCGGCGGCGTCGCTTGTTTGATGGATGCGGCAGGAAGCGCCAGCGGCACCAACACCATTAACGTTGTTGCAGCTCAAGTCAGCAGTGTTCGCACCGTCACTTCGGGCGTTCGCGCTGATCCAGTAAACCAGTCTGTCAACGATCCAAAGCAGGCATCTGTTGTTGCTGGCTCGCCAATCACCGGTGGCGGCCTGTTAGAGAAGGAAGTGCTCGATGACTATCTTTACTCCCTCAGCCGCTTCCCAGGACGAACAGTAAGTGCTGCAGTTACTTCTGAGCCATCTTCTTCGCAGGTTGTGCTTGACTATTTCGTTCAAGAAAAGAACATTTTCGATGTTTTCTTCCAAATTTCGAATACTGGAACGGAGCAAACAAGTTATTGGCAGGAACAGATTGGGATCTTGGCTACTCAGCTCACTAATAATGATGACATCCTTTCGGTCAACTATCAGACTGCAAGTTTCACCGAAACTCAGTCAGTTACTGGTTACTACGACGCGCGAGTCGGAACGATGAAGGACCTCCGTTGGAGAGTGACTGGAACATGGGGCAATTACAGTTCTTCCGATATCGGCCTTGCAGGCGAAGATTTTAATGGAAGCAATTGGGGCGCTCAGGGAGACCTGATTTGGAATTTCTATCAGAAAGGTAATTTCTTCTTGGACTTTGATGCCTCGGCGCGCGCTTGGAATTCTTACACAAGCAACGAACTCTTTGAGACCACCGGTAATGCCAACTTCTTCACAGGCTCGGGAACCGTCGATGCTTTGGCGATCGGGGATACTTGGGCGATCCAAGGCAGCCTCGGTGCAGCGTTCACAACGACCAATGCTGATCAAGAAGAGCTCGACAATCTCGGCCGAGCCAACACATCTTCCAACTTCACAACCATCAATGGTTCGCTTTACGGGTCGGTCTATTTGGATCCCATCTTCGATGCAGGTTGGGCTGGCGGAACATACAAGCCATTGGTTCATGAAATTTTCGGTTCGATTCGTGGTCAGTATGCATTCGATTATCGCTTGACGCCACTTTCGCAGTATGTCATGGGAGGCTTGTATACGGTTCGAGGATTTCAGCAGTCGATCGATGCTGGCGATAGCGCCTTCGTC
>JBEELA010000097.1:0-3506 GCA_041168365.1 Planctomycetota bacterium | reverse complement strand
TGCCTTCAACTCTGGCACGGTGATTGAGCTTGGATCAGTGAGATATTTTTCGGTCAAGTTGTCATCGAGTTCTGCGATCTTCTCGACCATCTTTTGGCGCCATTCCGTCGCCTTTTCCATCCACTCTTCTGGGATTTCCGTGACCTTAATTTCTTGGCCGTCATCAGCCTGTGACCAATACATCGCCTTCATATTCATAAGGTCGATGATTCCCTTGAATTCATTTCCCCAACCAATTGGGTATTGAACTGGAATCGCATTCGCTCCCAAGCGGGTGAGAATCGAACCGAAAGAGAAATCGAAATCAGCGCCGAGCTTGTCCATCTTGTTGATCAAGCACAAGCGTGGAACGCCATAACGATCTGCTTGACGCCACACAGTTTCACTTTGCGCTTCGACACCTTCTTTGCCGTCAAACACAGCGACTGCGCCGTCGAGAACACGCAGTGATCGTTCGACTTCAATGGTGAAATCGACGTGGCCAGGCGTGTCGATCAGATTGATTTTGTATTCGGTTCCCAAATGCTCCCATGGGCAAGTGGTCGCGGCGGACTGAATGGTTATGCCGCGTTCTTGTTCTTCAACCAACGAATCCATCGTGGCGGTGCCTTCGTGCACTTCACCCATGCGATGAATCTTTCCGGTGTAAAAAAGGATGCGCTCCGTGACGGTGGTTTTACCAGCATCGATGTGTGCGCAAATTCCAATGTTTCGAACGCGATTGAGATCAGTAGGCATAGTCATAAGCTCCAGTTAGTAAAGAGTCCCGCAGTCTAACAGGGATGCGCATTGGGTCAATACGCCAAGAGAAGGATTTCATTGCCTGATTTGACACCCTCCTAACGGCGTGATCCCCCAACTTTCTGCTTGAATGGTCCAGTCCGAGTTGCGAATCGTTCAGATTGTGCGAATTAACTTCGACTCGTCCAGTCCACTTGCGACCAAAGCAGGTCGGATCAACCCTACGAAGCGGCGACCATCTTTTACATAGCCCGCAGTAGGCGCCAAGTTGGTGACGCGGGCGGCAAACCAGCGATTCATGCGATCCATCCAAAGTTCGCGCACATATTTCGCGGTCATTGATGCAAGCGCGATCGGCAAATGATCCATTTCACCGCCGACCGTAAAAGAAATCACCATTGAAGCCTTCGCACTATCAATTTGATAGACGCTCTCTCGCAAATCTTCTTGGATGACTTTTATTCGATCGTTTGGAAATGCGCGCAGTAGATCATCGAGGTATCGCATGCGCCCGCTTTGACGATCGGCGGCGACTCGAATGGCAGCATCTGGCCAACGCGCGCGCAATTGCGTGACTTGTTGAATCAACAGCGTCCACGGAACGCTCGTCTTGACCATTCCTTGTCGCGCGGCTTCATTGATTTCATCTGCATCAGTCGTGAGACAAGTCATTCCGTGACCAGCGACGGATGCGTCAATCGCTGCTCGACGAAGCATTGCACACGCAATTTGAATCTGCGGCGCATCGCACGCCCACGGCAGCGCAGTCGATTCGCAATACCACGGCGCAATCGTGGATGGATCGCTCGCGCCCACGCGAGTGAAAAGTTCAGAATCGGTGCAGAGCGCATCGACATTCGATTGCAGACTGAGTGCGGCGAGAACTCCGCGTTCAATTGTGCGCATTGGATGGACACCATTTTCGCCATTGCCTTTGAGTTTCTTGCTGTCATTGATCGCAATTCGTCCACGGCGATCTTTACTGGTGCGACAAACCGCGCGCGAAAGGGTCTTCCATAAGTTCGGAGGCGCAAGGGGATCGCTCGCGCCTTCGATGGACCAATGCGAACATGCAACGCACAACGGCCCGAGCAAAGGTCCGTATCCAGCTTCATCAATTCCTGCATAGATCAGCATTGAAAGGGTATTGTGACAATCTGACGCTATCCTTGCCTGCTCACCCCCAACCGAATCAGGAGCCTTCTGAAATGACTAACGCAGCGACTCGTCCGACAAGCACACCAACCACACAAGAATTACTTGGATCTGATGCAGATTTGCTGTTGAATTACAAAGCGAAAGTCAGCAAGGATCTTCTGCACTTGCCTGGTCCAGACTTCATTGACCGCATGTATATCCAGAGCGATCGAAATCCGCAGGTTCTGCGCAATATGGCGGCGATGTTCAATCATGGGCGACTTGCAGGCACTGGATATTGCAGCATCTTGCCGGTGGATCAAGGGATCGAACATTCCGCAGGAGCGAGTTTTGCGAAGAATCCGATTTATTTCGACGGTGAAAACATTATTAAGTTGGCGATTGAAGGTGGATGCAATGCGGTCGCTACAACCTTCGGCGTCTTTGGAAGTGTTGCGCGAAAGTATGCGCACAAGATTCCGTTTCTCGTCAAGATCAATCACAACGAATTGCTGACATATCCAAATCAACATAAGCAGATTTTGTTTGGATCAGTCGAAGAGGCATGGAATCTCGGCGCCGCATCCGTTGGCGCAACGATTTATTTTGGCTCGGATGATTCTGATCGCCAGATCATCGAGATCTCCGAGGCTTTTCAGCGCGCGCACGAACTTGGAATGGTCACCGTTCTTTGGTGTTATCTCCGCAATAGCGCTTTCGTGAAGGATGGCAAGGATTATCACACGAGCGCCGACTTGACTGGTCAGGCAAATCATCTCGGAGTGACGATTCAGGCCGACATCATCAAGCAGAAGCAAGCTGATTGCAACGGCGGATATCAGGCGCTGAATATGGGCGGGTCGAGTTATGGAAAATTTGATCCCCGTATTTACACCGATCTTTGCTCGGATAATCCAATCGATTTGACGCGTTATCAAGTGTTGAATTGCTTCAGCGGTCGATCCGGCTTGATCAATTCTGGTGGCGCAAGCACTGGCGCGAATGATTTGGCTGATGCAGTCCGCACCGCGGTCATCAACAAGCGCGCTGGAGGAACTGGGCTGATTTCCGGTCGTAAGTCTTTCCAGAAGCCAATGGCTGAGGGAGTCAAATTGTTGAATGCGATTCAGGACGTTTATTTGGATAGCAAGATCACGATCGCATAAAGCCTGTTCACGATCGCATAGCGAACAACGGCAGCGCCGCGTCAAGACAACTACGCAGACTCCGGCTCGGCTTGCAAACTCGCCGGGGTTCAAATCATTCCGCTACCCACGTGAGCGAATCAAATTCTCGCTCGAACGTTTTTCAGATCCGTCGCCCTTGCCTGCCCAGCCGTTGGAAAGTTCTCTCGGGCGAGTTCCGCAGGCGGCCGACTGCACTTGCAATAAAATTTCGCAAACCAGATCGTGTCGGTCGCCGAGGACTGTCTGAGCCCCGAGAGGACTTTTCACGGCTGCCCACTTATATATATCCGTGGCTGTTTCGGTCGCACTTTGACTTGCGTGCCCAGCCGTTGAAAAATTCTGCCGGGCGAGTTCCGCAGGCGGCCGACGGCTCTTGCGAGAAAAATCACAAATCGGATCGTGTCGGTCGCCGAGGACTGTCTGAGCCCGGCGGGATCTTTT
>JBEELA010000096.1:0-12795 GCA_041168365.1 Planctomycetota bacterium | reverse complement strand
AATCATACGGAATAATAAAAAGCACAAATTGACTCGACAACAAACTAAACCACATCATATCTTAAGAAGATTTCTTTGGAGAAATGGACTTCAAAGTTTCTGGAACCCGCGAAGGAATCACTGGAATCCAATTGGACCTGAAGGCACGTGGATTATTGCTTGACGAAATCGTCACGATTTTCGAGCAAGCAAAAGAAGGACGATTGCATCTCATCACTGAGATGGAGAAAGTCCTTGATAAGCCACGCGCAGATATTTCGCCGATTGCTCCACGCATCACAATCGTCAAGATCGATCCAGAGAAGATCGGAAAGGTCATTGGACCAGGCGGCAAGATGATCCGAAGTATTCAGGAACGCACCGGCGCCCAGATCGACATCGAAGAAGATGGAACTGTCTTCATCGCCTGCTCCAACGCAGAATCGGCAGCGCAAGCACGCGCTGAAATCGAAGCTCTCGGAGCAGAGATCAAAGTTGGAACGGTCTACGAAGGTCGCGTCGTTTCCATCAAGGAATTCGGAGCATTCGTCGAACTCGCACCAGGCACCGACGGAATGGTTCATGTCAGCGAACTCGCTCACGGATTCGTGCGCAATGTCAACGAAGTCTTGAAGCTCGGAGACATCATCAAGGTCAAAGTCATCAATGTCGACGACACTGGTCGTATCAAACTGAGCCGCAAGGCGATGTTGGATCCCCCAGATCCAGCACTCGTTGGAGCCGAAGGACAGGAATCCCCTGACCAAGGCGAAGGCCGCAGAGACGACCGTGGTGGCAATGGCGGCGGTGGCGGTGGTGGTCGAGGCGGAAATGGTGGCGGCGGTGGCCGCGGACGCCGTTAAATTACTATTGAATATCCACTTGTGAACTAAAATTTCGATTTCCAAATTTTTGAGGAGATCAAGCAAAGGGGGCTTCGACCAACTGGTCTAAGCCCCCCTTTTTTTAAGAAAAATTGGAATCTTTTGAGGGTTTCTCTTGCACAATGTCGATTTTGAATGCACAATCAACATAAGTAGGTGCACTCAGGGGTTTGAGTGTCGCAGGAGTTTTGTTTATTTCTCGTTTGGTTTAATTTCAACAACTAGACGGAGGCAAATATGTCCGACAACTTGCAGACCATCGTAAACGTAGACGGAATCATCAAATGGTTTGATGCCCGCAAAGGATTTGGCTTCATCATTGGTCCACAAGGTCAAGATATTTTTGTGCACTTCAGCGTGATAGAGCAAGACCAAGGGTTTCGAACTTTGCGGGATGGCGAGAAAGTGACTTACAGCGCGCAATCAGGTTCGAAAGGTTGGGCTGCAACGGCAGCAAAAGCAACCGCGCGTGTCTCCACTCCAACTGCCTGACCTGGGGCAACTGTCCCCCTCGTGTTTTTCAACCTGTCTTTTTTTATCGGTTTGCTTCTAGGAATTACGTTTTGCACTTGCGTTTTTGTGATTGCCCTACGCCGTAGAAATGAGCAAGCACTTGTCGCAGAACGACGCGCGATCGCTGCTGAGCGACTTGCCGAAATCGGCGCGATGACCAGTGGACTTGCGCATGAAATCAAGAATCCACTCTCAAGCGTGGTGCTCAATGCGCAACTCTTGCGCGAAGCGGTCATCGATTCTTCACTTGCGGAAGAAGAATCGAAGCCGCTCATTCGCAAGGTTGACACGCTTGCGCGAGAGACTGGGCGACTGAAGGATATTCTTGAGGATTTCTTGCGGTTTGCGGGCAGAGTTCAGTTGGATCGTCAACGGTGCGACCTTCGCGAATTGGTGGAAGAGTTGACAGATTTTGTTCATCCGCAATCGCAGTTAATGGGTGTTCTGCTTCGAGTTGATCTGCCTTCAACACCGGTCATGGCCAATGTAGATGCGGGATTGCTCAAGCAAGCAATACTGAACCTCATGCTTAATTCGATGCAGGCTATGGAAACACTTGCGCCTCCAGCTCGACGTGAACTCATTCTGCGTGTCGAACAGTTGCCGATCGTCGCAAATCAGAATCCAGAAGTTGGAATTCATGTGATTGACACGGGACCTGGAATTCCTGATGCGCTTCAAGAGGAGATTTTCAGGCCGTACATCACATCGAAAAAAGGCGGAAGCGGTCTTGGCTTGGCAGTTGCTCGTCGCATCATCGAAGAACACGGCGGTGCAATTCGCGTCTTCAGCGAAGTTGGACGAGGAAGTGATTTTCGAATTTCGTTCGCCTCGATTGCCTGAGCGCGACGATCGGGAAAAATTCAGCGTCTACGAAAATCAGTCAATCCAATCCTTCGCCTTGAGACGCTCTGGAACATAGGTCTCAGTGACATAGGAAATGTCTTTTGTAATCAGAGATTCCACTTCCATCTTGAATCCATTGCGGATCATCAGCTGAATTTCCTTCTGCCAGTGCTTCTTTTTGATAAACCACGGATATTCCGCGATCTGCTTTGCACGCTCGATATCACGATCATTGAGTGAAATCTTCACATCATCGGAAAGTTCGCACCGCACAAAATCGCCAGATCGAATCCCAAGATATTTCGCATCAGGAATCGCCATACGCTCACTTTCGAAAGCAAGATTGATCGAACCCTGTTTGATGACAGAATAAATGTAATGACCCCAAGGATCGCAATCGAGCAAGCAATAGACCGGAAGCCCAAGTTCTTTGTTCAATCGATACAGCAGCCGCCGGACACCACGCGGCGGTTGGCCGCTGCCTTCAGTCAGAATGCAATTGTGCTTTTCCCAAAATCGATCTTCGTTGAAACGACTCCAGACAGTGTCTTTTTCAACATGTAATACGAATTTTGCCTCGCATTTTCCAAACTGCACCACCGATGGTTCGCAGATTGATGGAATCGCATACCCACCTGTTCCCATCCGGCGACAATCAATCGAATCTCCATTATCAATCACCGTGATATTGCCGACCATCGTTCCGCGCTTCTTTGCAAAGAGATGCAAGTTTTCACGAAGCGTGGCGATCGCGACTTCGATGTCTTCCAAGATGCCGTCGGATTCTTCCTGATCATCAAACGTTTTTTCTTTTGTTCCCGCAATCGTGTGCAGGCTCATGTAATACATACCTCGCAAACTCAGCGTTTTTTGGGCTTGCAAAAGATCTTTACATCCCTTGGAAAGCAGCACCATCTGCATAAATTTTCGAGCCTGCCCCGTATTGAAAAGATTTCGGCGCAGAGTTGCATCGCCCATCTGAAGCAATTTTCGCACTTCGTTGTATGTCGTGTTGGACATCGTGCGACTTGGAACATCAACAAATGGATCAGTCTCAGCAAGTGCGGACTTTGCGACCGCTTTTCCTAGGTCGAGAATCTTCCCTAAAGTTTTTTCGCGCGTTGCTTGATTGCTTACCGATCGATTCACCTTTACCGGAGTTGAAGCTGGCGTTGATGCTGGCGTTGATGGGTCTGCTGATTTAGATTTTTTCGCCATTGATCGAGTCCTTCTCTTTTCATGCCTTCTTGCGAGACGACTTCTTGCCGGGCTTCTTGCTCGGCGCTTCTTCATCACCAAACAAAGTCTTTGATCCACTGGAGGAACTCTGCTTCGATCCACCGTCTTTGTCGGAATCTTTGTCGGAATCCTTGTCGGAATCATCTTCGGATTCATCTTCCGAGCCAGACTGCGTGACCACAACGCGCGCTGGAAGAATCACAACAGAATCATCCTTTCCAAATGGATCCGCATCGCGCACACGCTTGCCTTCATCGTTCAATACCGCATCCGCTTCTTCAGTCTTGCGCTTGGCAACACGCAGCAGCGATTCATAGATTTGCTTTGCAGGTGTTCCAGTGATGGCTTCGGTTGCTTGCGCAATTTCGCCGATATAACGCTCAAAAATGCTGCGCCGCTCTCCTTCGTTGCGCATGCGCTGTCGCCGACGCAAATACATGCCCAACTTGCGCCCAACTTCTTGAAGCGCCAATTTCATTTCCTTGCGAATCTCGTCGTAATCCGCAATCGCCTCTTTTGATTCGCTCGTAAATGGAACCCAGACACTTGCCATATGCACCATCACCACGACAGGACCATCTGGAAGCGAGCCGCGCGATTGCGAGACGCCATAATTTTTCCAACTCGTTTCGAGAACTGCTTTGAATGATGCGCATGCCGCTTGCTGATAGAGCAGTGGCACGCGATTGGCGAAGCGAATGACACGAATCAATTCGTCCTTGGGAAGTTCGCCGCCAAATGCAAGACCAACCTCGATGAGGAACGGATTGCCACGATAGACATCAGCAGGACGAGTGCATGCGGTGAAAAATTCTGCTTTGACTTCCTTCAGAAGACCAGAGAGCAAAGCCTTCGTGCCGATTGGCACGAGGCAGTCCGTCGGCGGCGCCATAATGCGCGCATCTTGAATTGCTTTGTAAATCGCCTCTGCTTCTTTATGGCCGATTTGCTTCACCCAAGTGCGACCGGTGATTCCTGCACGATCACAAATATCCTTAGAAACAGAGGGAGAAACGCGCGAAAACTCCTCTTGCAGAAAACCACCAATTTGCGTTCGCTCTGTTCGTTCGATCATCTGAATCAGTGTGCCAAGTTCTATTCCCTTGGGATGCGGAAGAATTTCAGTTGCTTCAGGAGGAAGCTCGTTCGTTCCTCGCTTGAACTCGATTGTCTCGTTGCTTGGATTGACATACGTGAAGTGCGCATGCGGATTGGCGATTGCAGTTTGATCAAGATATTCGTCGACGGATTGTCGGCCCTGTTGATATCGACCTTCGAGCTCGATCGAAACTTGCGTTCCGTGACCGTCAGGAAAAAGTCCATCGTCTTCTGGATGCTCGATTTCGCTGACCACATCGGCGCGATTCTTGGAAGTATCCATCTTCAGAAGAACTTCAACAGCAGGTTTTTTCTTATGCGTCTTCGAAATGATGAGAACCGGTTGACCCGTCGTCATCAATCCGTACATTCCAGCCGCAGAAATTCCGATCCCCTGTTGGCCACGGCTCATCTTCAATCGATGAAACTTTGAGCCATAAAGCAATCGCCCGAAAATATTTTCGATTTGCTTGCGGACAATGCCAGGACCGTTGTCGCGAATCGTGACTTTGAAGCGCGTCTCGGATCGCTGCAGCAGTTCGATGTAAATATGGGGCAGGATGCACGCCTCTTCGCACGCATCAAGCGCATTATCGACAGCTTCCTTGACCGTGGTCATCAGCGCCTTGCGCGGATTATCGAATCCCAATAAGTGGCGATTCTTGGCAAAAAACTCGCTGACAGAGATTTCTCGCTGCTTTTCGGACATCTCCTCTGCGGTTGCACCTTTGCGCCGCGGGGATGAGCTCTTGGAATCGGTTTGTTGGGAGGCGTCCATGCCGAATTGGATATTACCCGATCTGGGGAATTCGTTCGAATCGGTCACCAATTCTTCCGCCTGATTCCACAATTGATCGCTACTATTCGCCCCCCGTTCATTCGTCAAACAAGAAAGAAAGCAAATCACAATATGGAAACCACATTCATCATTCTCAAGCCCGACGCAGTTCAACGATGCCTTGTCGGATCAATCGTGACCCGCTTTGAGCAGAAGGGTCTGCAAGTTGTGGGAATGAAAATGATGAAGATTTCCGCAGAACTTGCTGCAGAGCATTACAAGGATCATGCGGGAAAAGGCTTCTATGCAGGACTCGTTCGCTTCATGACAAGCGAGCCTGTCGTAGTAATGGCACTGCGCGGTGTTGGCGCAATCACAGTCTGCAGAAACTTGATGGGGGCAACTTTCGGATCGAAAGCAGCAGCGGGAACAATTCGTGGAGACTTTGGAATCTCAAATTCATTCAACCTCGTGCATGGATCGGATAGCCCCGAGGCCGCAACGCGCGAACTTGCGCTCTTTTTCAAGTCCGGCGAGGTCTTGGATTATGCACGTGCGGGAGATTCTTGGGTTTATGACACAAGCGCTGGCAAGGCGGAATAAGTCGCGCAAAGAGACAATTGTCAGCCGAAGACGATTGTTGACTGAAAGTGGTAAACAGCCATTTAACATAATGTTATTAGGGCTTTTCCCCTCGAATTCTATCGCCAAACACCTCGTGGCAAATTTGGAAGAAGTTTTTCTAAATATCAAAACTGGAAGGTGTTTGCTTACGAAAATTTAAATCTAGCTTGAAGTTCCTAGAACACCTTTGCATTTTTTGCGTATAGGACATTGTTCGTGCACTTCGTGGTGGGAGTGTTAATCATGGTCTCTCTGTTTCTACGCCTTCTCCTGAAGAAATGCAATGTCAAAAACCACCACAATTACCAAGGTTTCTCCTAGAACAAAATCTGCCACTTTGCGAACGCAAAAATTGAGCGCCAGTCGCGCTTCTGCTGTGATCAAATCTCCCAATTCCAATGAGACCCCTGCACTGAATGTTCGTCGCTCTACGAATGCGATCAGTTTCGGATCCACTCGGATGCCAACAGGAAGCTTTACGCCTGAAGAACGAACGATTCTTGAGGGCTTTCAGCGCGAAAAAGTCCAATTTGTTTCAAGCCCAGATTTTATTCGTGCGGGAGCAGAACGAAGAATTTTCGCCGACGCACCAGTGATTGCCAAGCCAGATATCACTTGGTATCAACCTTTGTTAGACGAACGAACTCCATCTGCCGCAAGCACCTCCACCATTCGTCCACCCAAGTCACTTGTGTTGACCGCCGCGCAAGAACGGGTTATTTTCGCTCAATTGAATTATGCCCGTTTTCGCGTTGCTCGAACGCAGCGCAAAGCAGCGCGAGCAGGCATGACGACTGAAAGCGCCAGAGACATGCTTCATTGGCACGGGATTGCGGAGAAGATTCGCAAGCAAATTGCCGAGACAAATCTGGCACTCGTACTGGCTATGGCAAAGCGTGTTCGATCTGCAGACTTGGACTTTGGAGATCTGATCAGCGAAGGAAATATGGCACTCCTAAGATCCGTTGATAAGTTCGACTTCGGACGTGGCTTCAAGTTTTCTACGTATGGATGTCGTGCAATTTTGAAGGCTTACAGCCGCCTTGGAATTAAAACTCAGAAGCATCGTCAATTCTTTCCAGTCGAATTTGACCCCGAACTCGAACGAGCAGATCACTCAGGTGAAACCCGTCTTGCTCGTGAAAACGATGACATCATCGAAGTCAAGAATCTCTTTCAATCTGATAGAGCCGGACTTTCCGATATCGAGCGAACTGTCATATTTCACAGATATGGCCTTGATCGCCCAATGAACGCTTCCCAACTGACGCTTGAGCAGGTTGGACTTATTCTTGGTGTGACCAAAGAACGCGTAAGACAAATTCAGAACAAGGCGCTGGAAAAAATCCGGCTTGCACTTGTATCGATGAATCCATCGATGGCATATTCGCTTCCAGGAATCATCGGCACACCAAATTGACCCCAGTTTGTTGACCCCAGTTTATTGACCCTAGTTTGTGGTCACTGACTTGCTTGCAACTGCATTGCGATTGCGAGATATTTTTAATGTCACTCCTGTGATCAATGTTGTGAGTACATGAAACCCTGCGAAAATAGTGAGGACTGCTGCATAGTTGGAATATGTTGGTGACTCTCCACCAAGCGACGACAACAAGAGCACCGAGAATGCAGTTCCGCTGAGGAAACCAAGATCCCCCACTCCTCTAAATGCACCAAGCGCCATCGTTGCAGGACCAGACCGAATGACGAGAGAGATCGAACTGGAAAAAAGCGCGCTTGCAGATAATCCGATGATCACCATCACGATCCCCAGCGGGACTGCTTGATCGCCCGCGACGGAAAGCAATGCGAAAGATCCGGCGTATGCGACACCCGCGAAAATTCGGACGCGCAAACTTCCAATTCTGTCGCAGAGCCATCCAGCAGGACCGGTTCCAAGCGCCATCAATAAGAGTGGCAATCCCACCAACAACCCACGCACGAGCGGTGAATATCCAAAGACTTGTGATAATGCGATCGGCAGTGTTCCTGTGATCAATCCTCCAGTCGCACGATCTGAAAAAGTCATCGCAAGCGAAGGCCACATCGGATCGCGAACTTGAGACTGGGATTCAATATCAGCGGCATCATTTGCAATCTCGACGCGAGACAAAGGCTGGAAAGTTTCAATTCGGCCGCGAACAATAAAAGCAATACCAGCTACAAAGATGCTTAAAATCGCTGAAAGTCCAAAGAGCCAATTTGCGGATGCGCCTTCAGCCGATTGACGAACGACAAGTCCGCCAAGCATCGCGCCGAAACCAAGCCCCATCAAAAGTGGAGTCGATGCGATTCCCATACCAGCGCCAACATGTCCACGCGAAAAACGGCGAACGAGGTCGAAGAGTGCTGCGAAGACGATGACATCGGTCACTCCTTCAAGCGCACGCACAACGAGTGTCCATTCCAACCCAAGTGGCAGCGCCATCACTGCAAGCAAGAATGCATCGGCGAGAGATCCCCAAATCACCAGTGCAACAGAATGATTCTTACCACGCACAAACCATAAGAGCGGCAAGGCCGCGAATGCGCCTAACAAATTGATGCCATTGAATATTTGAGCCATGCCCGAGCTGGCGCCATACCGATCCATGAAGAGTTCTTTGACAACCGGAGCAGCCATTGTGTCCGGCATAGCGGAGAGAAAAATTAACAAGATGATCAGCGTGCGCACGTCAGTCGAGCCTAGTCCACTTGCGTACACTATGCCCCTCATGGCTCTCAACAAGGTTCACAAATCGTGCGCAGATGCGCTTCATGGGCTTCTGCGAGATGATTTGCTGATCGCAGTCGGCGGATTTGGACTCTGCGGAATACCGGAAAATCTCATTCTTGCTTTACGCGACAGTGGCGTCAAAGGGCTGACGATCGCGAGCAATAATGCTGGCGTCGATGACTGGGGGCTTGGCTTATTGCTCAAGACCAGACAAATCCGCAGAATGATTTCTAGTTATGTCGGTGAAAATGCAGAATTCGAGCGGCAATTTATGGCTGGCGAATTGCAGGTCGAATTCACTCCGCAGGGAACGCTTGCAGAAAGACTTCGCGCTGGCGGCGCAGGCATCCCTGCTTTTTACACACGCACCGGGCTTTCAACTCAGGTTGCGGAAGGAAAACCACATGAAATTTTCGACGGCGAAACATTCGTGCTCGAGCGAGGAATCCGAGCCGATGTTTCCCTTGTCAAAGCATGGAAAGGTGACGCATTCGGCAATCTGATTTATCGCAAGACCGCTCGAAACTTCAATCCAATGGTCGCCACCTGTGGCAAGGTGTGCATTGCAGAAGTAGAAGAATTGGTCCCTACTGGTCAGCTCGACCCAGACCATGTCCACACCCCAGGAATCTTCGTGGATCGAATCGTCCAGACCGTCAGTGTTAAGCGCGTCGAGCAGCGAACAGTTCGAACTTCTGCGTAAACTATACTAAAATCGGTGAAAAACGCCTATTTTTCTATTTTCTTGAGGTTATAGGACTGTTGCGGGATTCGAAATCTTTATTTTGCGTATGCATAAAACTTTAATCACTCCGAACGCACAGAATTAGGTGAATTTCTGCCATATCTGACGAACTTCGGCGTTCAATTTGGACGATTCATTTACCAAATCAGGAAATCACCTAATGAACCTAAAAACACACACGCGTACTTTTCTTGCTGCAATCGCAATCTGCCTAGGGCTATCGGCGCCTAGGGCTCAAGCGCAGCTTGGGCTTCAGGCGGGATTTGTCGAAGCATTTCAGCCTGATTACATGAATCGAGACATCACGCTCTTTGTTGATTTTCTTGTCTTGGAAGATTGGCAAGTGCCGACGGTTGAAAGTTTGATGCAGGATTACACCGCAGACTTCAAGGTTGGCTGCGATGGATTGCGAGATGAAATGAAAGGGATGAAGGATCAAATCATCAACGCAGGTGATCAAGGCGCGATGGGAGTCATCATGAAACCTATCAACAAATGGATTCTGGAAAAAGCCCGAATGAAGCAGAGATTTGTCGAAAATCTGCGGAGCGTTTTGAGCGACGAACAACAGGAACGATGGCCAAAACTAGAACGAGCAATGCGCAGAGAGAAGGAACTTCCTCGTGGACTTCTCAGTGGAGAGAGCGTCGATCTGCGACAAGTTTCTCGAGAGTGTGAAGTACCGCCTGATTTCATGCTCGCCGCCAAAGAGGCGCTTGATGAATACGAACTTGGATTGGATGCTGCTCTTGTTACACGATCAACTCAGTTGCTCGCTTCGCAAGACAAGATTAAAGAAGCACTTGTTGCTCAGGACTATGCACGCGGACTGAAGGAATTGGAATTGATCGTGGCGACTCGCGTTGCACTGCGTGATCTGCAAGATTCTTCGAGGGAGAAGATTGCGACTGCATACGGCGATCAGTGGGGACCAATTTTTCGGGCGAAAGCGCTTGCGACTGCATTTCCTGCGGCCTACCGACCAAGCCCGATGATTCCATACTTTGCTGCTGCGCTTGAATTGTCTGGGCTCTCGCCAGAGCAGATTGCTCAACTCAATGATCTTCAAGTGGAATATGTCAAGTTCTATGAGGACTGGCGATTGCGATTGGTAACGCTCTATCGCACCGAGGAACCGAAGAAGCAAACCGAAGAAACTCGGCGCAAAATGACTCAAGGAAATGCCAATGTTCAAAAGGGACCATTGGACCCATATCGACCGATGCTTGACGAACGCGATGCGATGGATGAAAAGACTCGCCAAAAAATTGCGCAGATCGTCGGGCCTGAACTTTCGGAACAACTTCCCGGAGCAGCAAAATTGGCTGCTGCTGCTCAGCGACCGATGGGCAATGGGAAAGGCAAAGGCGAAGAAATCGGACCAGCTCTGAATGCGGAATCTGGTGGCGAAGCTCCCAAGCGAAGTCCATTAGAAAACGGCGCTCTCTCGCGACCAACAAGCGGTAGCAGAGACAAATCAAAAACGGCTCCACCAAAGACTGCAGACTGAATTATGACACCAGCGGCAAACGATCTTCAACTCGGAGCCACGGAGGCCAATCTCACTCCGCCAAGTGCAGCGGATGAAACGGCAAAAATCCGCGAACGGTGTCGCATTTTAGGAATTTCTTGGGTTGAAAAACCACCAGAGACTGATCCTGCTGCGATTCAATTATTGACCCCCGAAGTCGCGGTTCGAGTTCGCTCTGTACCGATTCGAATTGAACGTGGGCGCTTGATTGTTGCGATGTTTAACCCGCTTGATGTCGGTGCCGCCGATGAAATCGCTGCCATCGCCAAACTTCCCGTGACACGACTTGGTGTGGAACCAGAGGCTTTCGGAGAACTCATGCGGCGTGCGTATGGAACAACTGCCGCACGGGTTGCAGAATCGCTCGCAGGCAATGAAGAATCGACGGCCGATGAATCGGGAAACAATGTCGATGCCATCGAAGCTGCAGACGTGCATCGAATGGCTGAACAGCCAACGCTGATCAACCTTGTCAATCTATTCATTCTGGAAGCGATCCAAAGTCGTACCAGCGATATTCATATTGAGCCATTCGAAAATGACTTGAAGATCAAGTACCGCGTGGACGGCGTGCTGATCGAACAACCTCCCCCGCCAAAGCATTTGCAAGCTGCGCTGATTGGTCGCGTGAAGATCATGGCAATGATGAATATTGCAGAGCGATATGTCCCGCAGGACGGCCATATCACGCTGCGGTTCGAAGGAAGAAAAGTTGATTTGCGAGTTTCGACAGTTCCAACCATATATGGCGAAAGTATTGTGATGCGTATTCTGGACAAGAGCAATCTTGCTTTGGATTTGCAAAGTTTGGGAATGAGCGAGCCTCATCGAAACACAATGGATCGGCTGATTGAAAAGCCCCACGGATTACTATTGGTCACTGGACCGACTGGATCTGGAAAAACGACAACTCTCTATGCAGCTTTAAGCAAACTCTATGACCCGCGCAAGAAGATCATCACGATTGAAGATCCTGTTGAATACGAATTGTCAGGTGTAAATCAGATTCCTGTCAATCCAAAACGCGGATTGACTTTCTCGATCGGTCTGCGCGCCATTCTTCGTCAAGATCCAGACGTGATTCTGGTGGGTGAAATTCGAGACAACGAAACTGTTGACATTGCAATTCGATCTGCACTGACGGGACATCTCATTCTTTCCACGCTCCACACCAACGATGCCATTTCTAGCATCGGACGACTTGTCGACATGGGTGCGGAACCATTCTTAGTTGCAAGCGTGCTTGAAGGATTGCTCGCACAACGACTTGGAAGACGCCTCTGCGTGCATTGCAAAGTGCGTACGCCCCTGAATGAGGAAACGAAATCTCGGCTGACTTCAAGTGAGATTGCAGGCTTCGAAGGCGGCGAGTGGAAAGCTGTTGGATGTGACGAATGCAGAAAGACAGGATTTAAATCACGATTAGGGTTCTTTGAATTGCTTCGCATGAATCCGGCACTGCGTAACGGAATCACTAAACGACTCTCCGTGACAGAACTGAAAGAAGTGGCTGGTTCAGATTTCACTGTCATGCGATACGACGGAATGTTGAAGGCGCAATCTGGGATGACGACGATCCCCGAGGTTCTGCGTGCCACGCAAGATGTCGATGACTTTGAGCCATAGGAACCACCATGCCGACTTTTCGATATCAAGGACTTGGTACCGCAGCAAGCGGAGGAACGATTCAAGCAGAGGATCGCGCAGAGGCCATCGGCATCTTGACCCGAAATGGAATCATTGCGACTTCGATTGAAAATGAATCTGAGCCGCAAGGAAGATCGCCTCGCATTGCTTCACCTGCGAAAACATCGATTTCGAATCGACGTCTTAAAGGTCGAC
>JBEELA010000095.1:0-8073 GCA_041168365.1 Planctomycetota bacterium | reverse complement strand
CCTAGCAAGCGACCATAGCGGCTCGGTAGAACTCGCACTCGCTAAAGCACGAAAGGTCCTGGGAGCGAGACTCGTTGAGGCTGGCTTACGAAAAGATATTTCTACAATGCTCTCCGCGATGACTATTTTCTGCTTGCCTTCGTACCGCGAAGGCATGCCGCGAACGATTATTGAGGCAATGATGATGGAGTTGCCAGTAGTTGCAACAAATATTCGTGGTATCCGAGAAGAAGTTGTCGACGGCAAAACAGGAATTCTCGTTCCAACGCGCGATTCGACCGCACTCGCTAAAGCGCTGTCTGCACTTCTGAGCGATCCTGTACGAACTTCTCAAATGGGTTCTGAGGGTCGAATCAGAGCACAAAAACTATATGATGAGTCAATGATTGTTGCACTTCAAATTCGTGAGATTCGTAAACGACTTCCCGAATCTCTCGGTGCGTGAGAATTTGAATTAGAAACATGCTGAAACGCCTCTGCGATGCCTTACTCGCCCTTACCCTGCTCGCGCTATTTGCCGTGCCATGGTTGTGTATCGCGCTCGCTGTGAAGATCACATCGCCCGGCCCCGCGCTCTATTGGTCTGATCGCGTCGGCCGCGGAAACCGAATCTTTCACATGCCGAAGTTTCGCACCATGCGCGTGGGCACGCCAGCGCTACCAACGCATTTGCTTGCCTCGCCTGAGTCACACTTAACATCTATCGGCGCACTGTTGCGTAAATCCAGCCTCGATGAGATTCCACAACTATGGAGCATTCTCAAAGGCGACATGAGTTTCGTTGGCCCGCGACCCGCGCTGTTTAACCAATCAGACCTCATTGAACTGCGCACCGCGAGCGGTGTGAGCGACTTGGTGCCAGGCCTAACCGGTTGGGCGCAAATCAATGGCCGCGATGAACTGCCCATTCCAGAGAAGGCTCGCCTTGACGCGGAATATTTGCGGCGGCGCTCGATCTGGTTTGACTTGAAGATCTTGTGGTGCACCGCATTTAAAGTTGCGTCGCAAGATGGCGTGGCGCACTAGTACCTGCCAAAATAGAAACGTAACACAAAGGACTAAATTCACATGCTTTGCGAAATACTTGCGCGCCGCAATTGCGCTGGTGACTAGATTTCAAGCCTCCGCCTGTATGACTGGATTATTGGTATACTCACTCCCCCAGAGCAGTTAACTTTGGGAAAGGTGCTTTAACGTTAAACTACCTTACAACTTCAACAATCCTATTCCGGGAGAATGGGAAACAACAATGCCAGCGAATCTGAAATCTCTCATAAAGCAAATCGAAGAACTGACCAAGCGAGCGGAAAAACTCCGCATTGAGGAAGCTGCAAAAATTGCGCAGGCCGTCAAATCGATCACAGAACAAATGCGTAAGCACGGATTGACCGTTGCTCACTTAAGCGCAGCTGGAACTGCGATGAAAACATCTGTAGGCAAATCAATGGTCAAAGTTGGCAAGGCGACAGCGAAAGCGGGTTCGGCTCTGAAAGCAAACGACAAGCGACTGAAGGTGAAGCCGAAGTATCGCAACAAGAAGGGCGAAACTTGGGCTGGTCGTGGAAAACCACCACGCTGGATGGCCGCCGAGCTGAAAGCCGGAAAGAAAAAAGAAGACTTCCTGATTAAGTAAGACTTGTTGTGCTTCGTGTCGTTCGCGGCATCACCGCGAGGGCAATCATAATGACTCCAACCGTCAAGAACACTCCGCGCGTGTGAAAGCTGTCAAATGCCCCTGCCGAAAACCAGATAATCGTGCCTCCGAATGCTCCGATGCGGACTGGATCGGCGCGCAAGCAATCGATCGCACGCACAAAGAAAGCGACGCCCCACACAAGGAAAAGTCCCAGCCCGACAATTCCAGATTCTGTGAGAATCATGATGTATGTGGAGTGAGACGTGTCATATGAATGAATGTTCTCACGTTTATATCCAACATCAATCTCCGCGGTGGCTCTTTGATAACCACCTAAACCAACGCCAAAGATCGGCGATTTTTCCCAGGCAATCATCGACATTTTCCACATTGCAATTCGACATTCCACCATGACTGGCGCATCACCCTGCAGAGACTGCGCGGTTTCTTTTGAGACTTGTTCGAGTTTGGCAGTCATTCGTGCCCCTGCGACAAAATAGACAACTCCAAGAATGAGGATACCGATCGCACCACGTGTGATCGCCTTGCGAATCCAACCTTTGGCGACAATCCCCAAAATAATATTCGCCAGCGCAATCTCGATGAGAATTCCCACTAGAGCCGCGCGTTGACCTGCCCAAAAAAACCCGAAGGCGCTGAGCGTCGCCATTGGGATTGATAAAAGCAAAACCCGCCATCCCGCGGACACAGAAAGAAAGAGCCAGCAACTGAGGGCGATCGCGTTCCACATTCCAGCCATCGTGGGATGGCGCATTCCTGAAGCGATGCTTGCGCCTTTATATGTTGCTCCGAAAAACTCTCCTGAAATCTGAATGCCCTGGAGCACCATCGTTGAAAACAGGAAGCCACCAAAGAGCCACTTCCAATATCGATGGAGCGGCCAAAGCAACGGCAACCATGCGAAGTACTTGATGTGCGACAATCGATCAACCCCAACGTGCCTATCGGGCGACCACGCGATCGAAATCGCCGTCCAGATAATCCAAAGCAAAAGCAGTTTAATCCACGTTTGCCCGAACATTCTGCGCCAAATTGGCCAGAGAACTGGCACTCTCAGGGCAGCAACTACGCACAGTGTTGTAAATCCAACACTTGCCGTTGCGGTCGAGATTGGCTCCATAATCATCGCGAAGATCGCAGCGATTAAATGTGCTGGCTCGCCAACAATATCGCACCATCGACCGCCGCGCGTCGTGCCCTGAGCGTTGCGCCAGTCGAGATCGCTCTCCCAAGGATGGAGGGACAAATCGGTCACACGCCTATGGATGATTTCGAATTTGCCGTGACATACTTGACCACTTGTTCGGCGACATGCCGCAACTGGTCCTGTGTCAAGTCTGGGAAAATCGGCAATGCGATAGTTTCCAGCGAGGCCGCTTCGGTGTGTGGAAGCGTGCCTGGCTTTGTCCCCAGATATTCAAAGCACTCTTGCAAATGAAGTGGCACTGGATAATAGATTTCTGTGCCGATTTTCTGCTCTGTTAAATGCGCGCGCAAATCATCGCGCATTCCCTGTGGAACACGGATGATGTACTGGTTATAAATATGCCGTGCAGGCGCGGGAATCTTGTATGGGAATCTCATCGCGAAACCACTCTTGTCCTGCACACTGAGTGGTGTTCGAGAATCGCTCGCGCCCGCCGCTGCGAATGCGCCATCATAAAACGCAGCGTTGCGTTGACGGCCAGCATGCCAAGTCTCTAAATGCCGCAATTTCACCCGTAAAACAGCAGCTTGCAGCGCATCCAAGCGACCGTTCATCCCGACAGACTTGTGGATGTACTTCACACGACTTCCGTGCACGCGCAACATCTTCATCGAATCAGCAAGATGGGGGCAATCTGTCGTGCACATTCCTGCATCGCCAAATCCACCAAGATTTTTCGATGGGAAGAAACTCCATGTTGCAATCGCGCCGCGCGTTCCAACTGGCGCACCTTGCGCATCACGCGATCCAATCGCCTGCGCCGCATCTTCAATAACCGCCGTGCCGAGTCGCGTGCCGAGAGTATAAAAAGCATCCATGTCCGCCGATTGGCCATAGAGATGCACTGGCATAATCGCTTTGAGTTTCTTGCACGACTTCGCGGCTTCCGCGGTCAGTGCTGGGCACATGTTGTATGTCACTGGATCGATGTCGACCCACACTGGCTTCATTCCGATGCGGGCGACTGCGCCGCCGGTTGCGAAAAATGTATACGACGGGCAAAGCACTTCTTCGCCAGGCTTTCCACCAATAGCCATCAACGCGAGGACGATCGCGTCTGACCCACTGGTGCATCCAATGGCATGCTTAACCGAGCAGTACTCTGCGATTTCTTTTTCGAAAGCCTCGACTTCCGGACCGAGTATGAAAATCTGACTGGTGATCACGCGGGCAACAGCCTCGTCGATCTCCTGCTTAATTGCTTGGTATTGCGGCTTGAGGTCGAGAAGTGGAACGACTGGATTCGTGCTCATTGAGGCTCCTTTTATATGGGATCAAAGAATAGCAGGTGAGACCGTAGACTCCCCAATCCCATGACTGCAGTTTGTATCTATTTTCAAGTCCATCAACCTTATCGGCTTCGACAGTATTCGGTCTTTGACAGCGACCCGTTTTATTTTGACAATGATGCAAATGCATCGATTCTGAAAAAGGTTGCTGATAAGTGCTATCGCCCTGCGACGAAACAAATTTTGGATTTGGTCAAGCGCCATCAAGGGCGCTTTCGTGTTTCGTATTCCTTCTCTGGGACCGTATTGGACCAGTTGGAACAATGGGCGCCTGATGTGATCGACACTATGCGCGAACTGAAGGAGACGGGCGCGTGCGAATTCATTGGCGAGACAAGCCATCATTCGCTCTCCTTCCTCTTTTCAAAACAGGAATTTAATGCGCAGATTGCCAATCAAGAAGATCGACTTCGAAGAATTTTCGGCGTGACGCCAACCGTCTTTCGCAACACCGAGTTGATCTTTAATAACGAACTTGCTGGACATATTTCATGGCTTGGAAAACACAAGGCAATCTTGTGTGAAGGCGTGGATCGACTCTTGTCCACACGATCGCCAAATTTCGTTTATTCGCCACCGCCGCGCGCGATTCCTGCGGGATGCAACGCAGTCAAATTGCTGCTGAAAAATTATCGCCTTTCGGATGACATCGCATTTCGATTCTCAGATCGAAACTGGGCAGATTGGCCGCTCTCTGCTGAAAAATTTGCCAAGTGGGTGAATCAAATCAACGGAAACGGCTTTCTTTGCAACTTGTTTATGGATTACGAAACGCTCGGCGAACATCAATGGGCCGAAACAGGAATCTTCAAATTCCTCGACGCAATGCCTGAAAAAATATTCGACGTGAATCCTGGACAGAACACATTCCTGACGCCATCGCAAGTCGCGGATATCCATCAACCCGTCGGCGAATACGACGTTGATCGGCCAATTTCTTGGGCCGACACAGAGCGCGATATCACCGCGTGGCTTGGTAATCCGCTGCAAGACAACGCTGCTGCGGAACTGTATCGATTGGAAGAAGCTGTTAAACGTAAGCACGAAGCAGGCGACGAACATGTCCTAGAAGATTGGCGCAAGCTGACCACAAGCGATCACTTGTATTACATGTGCACGAAGTATTGGTCAGACGGCGACGTGCACAAATATTTCAGTCCGTATGAAAGTCCATACGATGCATACATCAACTTCATGAATGTGCTGGACAACTTGCGCAGTCGCGTGGGTGGTTGAACGACTATCGATTTCGTTCGTACGCCGCCATAGTCGAAGCAAATCGACCGACGCAATATGCGGCGATCGCAGCAGCCCCGCGCCATCCATCGAGGAATCCTCGGCGCATGATCCCCTGCTTGAAGATGATCGCAATAATGCTGCAGGTCGCAGAAATCACTGGAAACTTGCTTGACGGACGCTGCGAAGCAGAGAGTTTTGCGTACTTCGCACCTCGATCCAGCGCATCGCAGAAACCATCCCAAGAATCGTGGCGGCAAATTCCTTGCGCACGCACAGTCAATCCATCTGCTTGAAAGCATTCATGTACAGGCCGATCAATCATCCTGAGTGCGCCGCGCCGTCCGCAGCGCACCACCCAATCAGGAAAACCAACATGGTTGATCCAGCCACCGACGTACCACATCTTGCGATTGATTTCGATGGCTCTCGTCTGAGGCGTAGCGCGAGTGATCGCGTCTCGTAATCCAAATTGCAAATCAGCCTCGAGACTTTCGTCACTGTCGAGAACCAATACCCACGCTTGCGTCGTGGCGAGCGAAAGCGCAAACGCCTTCTGCTTTGCAAATCCCTGCCACGCTTGATGCACGACATGAGCACCTTGCTCTTTGCATAGCTCAACTGTGCCATCTGTGCTGCCGCTATCAACGACGTAAATATCTTTCGCCAACCCCTTCACGCTTCTCAGGCAGCGCTCGATCGTGCGCATACTGTTGAATGTCGTCACAACGACAGCCAAGTCGAGCGCGTTACCCATTTGGCATCAGTTCTTTCACCGTGAATAAACTCTCGAACTTAATGCCGGCGGCTTCGATATTTTCTCGCGCGCCTTCCATACGATCGATGGTCGCGATGATGTGCGTGACCACTCCGCCAAGATCTTGAATGACCTTCGCAGCTTCGAGCGCTTGACCGCCCGTTGTTGCGACATCTTCGACGATCACAACTTTATCGCCAGCAACCAAGACACCTTCAAGTTGCTTGGCGGTGCCATACTCTTTTTTCTGATTTCGAATGAAAACACAGGGCAACCCGCTTGCCATACTTGCTGCGCTGACAAGCGGAATCCCACCGAGTTCCGCGCCTGCAAGACGAGTCGTTCCTTTGGCGATCGATGCGGCAAACAATTTGCCAAGTTCCGCCAACACATCAGGCTGAGTGCTGAAAAGATATTTATCGAGATAGAAATTGCTTATTCGACCACTACGAAGAGTGAAAGTTCCGCGCAAAAGTGCGGCCGAAGCGATGCGTTGTGCGAGTTCAGATTTGTTCATCATCCGATCTTACTTTCGATATCTGGAGATGTTTTTCCTCGACCTGCATTGCGAATGCGTTTCGCAATGCCCGGCATCACGCCGAATCCAAGCGGCACGACAACCACCAAATCGAGGCAGCGATTGATCAACTCTGCTGCAAGCCCGGTATCCGTCGTCCATGTTGCAAGCGCTGGCCCTGCAAGTCCGATCGCCCACTCTCGCACCCCAAGACCGTTTCCCAAGAATGGGATCATGTTCGCAGCCGCCGCGATGCAAGCTGCCGACGCAGCGCTCTCCGGCGACAAGTCCACGCCAAGCATCGCAAAGACCGCTGCGTATCGCACTGCCCACGACAAGAGATCGATCCATCGCCAGAAGGTTGCCTCGAGAAATCTGCGCCAGAGATTTTGCTCTGGGATCAAATATGCAAGTCCGCAAAGAACCGGCAGCGCCGCGATGATTGCACCAACAGCTCGCGCCGAAGTGAAACGAATCATCGCCACTGCGATTGCCAGCCAAAGCACAGTCACGGCGCAAATCACCGCGGCTTCCACGATTGAAAGCACGGACCTCCGCATTGGTATTGCGTTGACAACTTCTTGATGGACAACGCGACCGACCAACCCAGGACGCATCGGCAAATAATTGAGCACCGAAGATGCGGCGATCAACTTCCCCATTTCGAAAAAGCCGATTCGTCCAAAAGCGCGTACGAGAGCATAAAACATTCCACTCGCGCCAACGAGATTTCCAATCGTTGCCGCAACAGCCCAAGCGATCAACCATCCATCGGGTCGAGCGATGACTGCGCGAAGTTGATCTAGTGTTGGCGCGCTTCGCACGATTGCGGCGATGGCTGCACCCAATAATGCAACACCAACAACAAATCCAACTGCACGCAATACTTTCTTTGATTGAGAAGTCATGCTGGCAAATGCAAACTATTTGACCGCTTTGTCCTGAAGCGCTTTCTGTTCTTCTTTTAACTTTTCTACAATGCCGGGCGCAGCGCCCAAGGTTGCGCCAATCATTCTCTCGTCTGAACGAATCGCTTCTCGCTGAAATCTGGAAGCGAGTACTTCGACGACCAATCGCAAGAACCGATCATCTGTACGCAACGCCGCGGCGAGCTGACCGTCATCTTGTGTCGTGCAATAACTCAAAATGTATGCAGCACGAACATCAACTGATGTGGTCGCACGAGCTATATCTAGAACGGGTTCAAATCCGGGTGCATCGTGCGGACCAACGAGCAACACCCAACTCTGGGCCTCAGGCGGAAGCTTTCCAAATCCCTCTGTCACCGACTTCCATGCGGCGGCCTCCGTGTCGGGCGTCATTGTTTTTTTATTTGCAGCGAATGCGAGAAGAACAAGATCAACCAGATCAGAGTCCGTTGTTGGAGTGGCAACTGAGGTGATCTTCGAT
>JBEELA010000094.1:0-4454 GCA_041168365.1 Planctomycetota bacterium | reverse complement strand
TCCGCACGAATCGAACTGCGCCAGGTTGGAGCGCGTGACGAAGCGCGTTTGGTCGCGGATTATGAAAAATGTGGGCAACACTGTTGCTGCAAAAATTTCTTGAAAGTGCTAAAGCCGATTTCGATGAAGAGCGCCAAATTGCAAAAGGCAACGCTTGATCCAATGAAAATCAGTGGTCGCTGCGGACGTTTGATGTGCTGCCTGCGATATGAAGATGAAACATACGAGACACTTTCGAAGCGGATGCCGAAAGTGAAAGCCCGAGTCGAAACACCAGATGGTCCGGGCATTGTGTTGGAGGCGCGCATTCTGGTGCAACTTGTCCTGATACGGCTTGAATCCAACGGTCACGAATTTGCATATCCGATCGAAGATGTGAAGGTCATTCCTCGACCAGACGAATCGGGGAAAAATCCTCCGACTCCACCCAAAAAATAATTCGAAGTTGTAAGATGCTGCGGCAATGAATGCCACTCGCGCAAGCGAACATGCGCCACAGATGACGAGCGGCATCATCGACACCATACAGTCGCTTATTGTCGCCTTTGTTTTCGCAATGGCATTTCGAGGATTTATTCTTGAAGGATTTGTGATTCCAACGGGATCGATGGCGCCGACTTTGATGGGCGCTCATGTTCGACTGCGAAGTCCAGTAACTGGATACGAATATGCCGCCGATAGCGCCGAACTCATTATGGCGGCGATGAACAAAATGCAGGGACCTCGGCCGATCTTTGATCCGATGATCACTCGACAGCTCCCTGTACAGATGATTCCAAACGAAGAGCTTGCGGCAGAAAGTCGAATGGGTGATCGCGTATTGGTTCTGAAGTATCTCTTCCCATTCACCGCACCCAAGCGCTGGGATGTTGTGGTTTTCAAGAATCCAGCCGATCCAGTTGGTGACGCCGTGTATTACATCAAGCGTCTCGTCGGAATGCCAGATGAGACTCTTTTGATTTCGGATGGCGATATTTTTACTGGCCCAATCTCTGCAAGTGCCGACGAAATGCGCATTCAACGAAAGCCGGAATACATCCAGCGCGCAGTTTGGCAGCAGGTCTATGACAGCGACTTTCAGCCGACAGATATTCCGCGACTTGAATCTGTGTTGCGCCGTAGTTGGGCGGGTGCACCATGGATTGCATCAGAAGGATGGAAAATTCGTGGCGAACGTGCGTGGACTTGGGATAAAAAAACCTCTGCAAGCTTGATATGGTCAAATGACGTTCTCGCACTCGATGACTGGAACGCATACAACACCTATCGCCGTGAAATTGCACTCTTTCCTACGGCAGATCTCAGTATCGCCGCAGCACTCGATGTATCAGATGCAAATGCGTTTCACACAACACTCAACTTGACAGCGCGTGGAATGCTGTATCAGTTCGACTTTGCTAATGGCCAAGTTGTTCTCTCGGTGCAACAAGCAGAATCGCACGAAGTGATTGCAACAGTCACGCGGCCATTCATTCCAAAGTCGAACACGCCGCTTTGGTTGGAGATGTGGCATGTCGATCAAGAAATGTCTGTGTTCGTCAATGGCGAACGCATCGCTGATCTGCAATATGACTTTGGCGGACCCATCAAACGAATTCTCGCCTCTCACTTTGGGCGATCTCTCGAACAAGTACTTGCAAATCCCATGGGGCAACGTCCAACTCCAACTGGAATCCAATGGACATTCGACGGAGCGCCTTTCACTCTGCGTCGAGTCGAAGTGAAGCGCGATCTGTACTACCGCCCAGATTTTTTGAGTGCGAATAATCAGTTTCCAACAAATGGGCCTTCACTTGCAGGACTTGCATTTGCAACGGATCCGGTAAATCTTTCCAGAGTAAAGCCTGGCGAATATGTCATGTTTGGCGACAACAGTGGAGCGAGTAAAGATTCGAGATTATGGGGTCGACCACATCCTTTGGTCGTATCTGAACTCGGCATTGAAAGTCCATTCATCGTTCCAAGTCAAATGGTCATCGGGAAAGCTTGGTCGGTGTATTTTCCAGCGCCACTTTCACTGACTCCCGGCGGACGATCAATTATTCCAGACTTTGGGCGCGTGAGATTTATTCGCTAGCCCGCGGAACCGCCGTGCGCATTTCCGTTCCAGTTGCAGATGGATTTCTTCTCGTATGCGCTGTGCTCTGGGGCGCCGGATTTGTTGCGCAAAGAATCGCCACACAAGAAATGGGCGATACTCCATTCACATTCAACGCAGCACGATTTCTGCTGGGTGCGATAATTTTGTTTCCATTCGTCGTGCGTCGAACATCTGCACGCACCAAAGTGACTGTGGTTGGTGGACTTGCTGCAGCATGCGCCATGTTGCTTGCGGCATCGCTCCAACAAAAAGCAATGGCAACAGTCACCGCGGGAACAGCAGGATTCATTACTGGCACATATGTGATTTGGACGCCGTTGCTTGGATTGTGCTGGGGGCAACGAGTCACTGCTCGAGTGTGGGTTGGCGCAGCGCTTGCTCTTGTTGGACTTTGGTTTCTCACAATGCAAGGTGGCGGAGAATTTTCTCTGGGAGATCTCTATCTTTTGGGATGCGCAATCGCTTGGGCGATGCACGTTCATGTGATTGGATGGGCTGCAACGCGTGGGGATGCGCTTGGGATTGCATTTGTGCAATTCGCGGCAACTGGAATTTTTTCGGGCATCATTGCCCTAGGAATCGAACCCGTCTCGCTCGATTTGCTGCGGATGGGTTCTGGCGCGATCGCATTTTCCGCGGTCTTCTCTATTGGCATCGCATTCACACTGCAGGTCCTCGCACAAACTGCAGCGCCACCCGCACATGCTGCAGTGATCTTGTCACTCGAATCGCTCTTCGCAGAAATGTCTGGCTCGCTGTGGTTGAAGGAATCCTTCGATCCAAGAAAATGGATCGGAGCAATTTTGATGCTGGTCGGTGCACTTGTGGCAACCGTCACCGGACTTCGCGGTAAGGCCCCTCTTCGCCCATCGAATCCTGCAATCTAGATATGCAGAATATTTGCGACACATCGAGGTATAGCAATGATTGAATTAATCATTCACGCTGTCTTGCTTCCAACCATAATCGCACTAATTGTTTTTCTCTTACCACGATGGCCATGGTCGGTAGATATTGGAAGACGAATCAATGTATGGACAGCTGCTCCAGCAATATCGATGGCAACTATTTTGTCTTTGTATGCGGTAGAAGGTCCTGAAATTTGGAATCTGACTCAGAAGTGGTATTCACTATGGATTTGTGCGCTCATTCTTGGAATCGGCGCGATGATCGCATCTATCACTTCGGGACAGGCTTGGGGGAAAATAGAACGCGTGAGACATGTCGAAGAATCGCTCATACTCGCATGCAGTTCGGGGCTTGCAATTTTCTTTCTAAAGATGCCAAATATTGATGGTGCAATTCATCGACTATGTCTCGCAATTGGAATCAGTGTCGCAGTTCTCTTGCTCGTCAAGCCATCAAATCGCGCTCCAATAATTTTGCCGTTTTCGATTTGTTTTGTGCTGTGCATACTTGCTGTGTTCTTGATTGTCAGCGGTTCACTCAAGATGGCGCTTATCGCATCGTCGATATCAGTGACCGCTGGAATATGCGCAATCCTTACTCTTCTAGGGCGAGGATTTTCAGGTGGTCCGTCTTTCTCGATGGCGGGGATCACCATCACTTTCGCAATCGCACTCTATGGAATGTCGTATCACAATAATTCAAATTTGCCAAAAGCGTTTTGGTGGATTGTTGCATTGACTCCACTCTTGCTTTACTTTGCGAGTTGGTTTCGATCACGAATTGCAATGCGGGTTGGCTTTGTGGCCATTCTGGTTGTGTGTATTCCACTTACCATTTTTGCAATTCGAAAAGTATAAATATTGAGGCGCCTCTACAAAATCAACTTCGTACACTGAATGGAATGATCGCTGAGCATTTCAAAAATATTCCTCAAATTGAATTTCAAGGAGTCAGCTCCAAAAATAACCTTAGTTTTCGGCAATATGATGCGGCACAAATTGTTGAGGGGCATTCGATGCGTAGCCATCTGCGCTTTGCTGCGTGCTATTGGCACACCATGCGCAACGGACTGTCGGACCCATTTGGCGCCGCGACAGCGCTTACGCCTTGGGATGATGGCACACATTCCATCACGAACGCAAAAAACCGTGCAGATGCCTTCTTTGAATTCATGCAGAAATGTCAGATTGGATTCTGGTGTTTTCATGATCGCGATCTAGCGCCGGAAGGCGACTCTATTGCCGAATCTGAGAAGAACCTTGATGCACTCGTCGATCATGTCTTATCCCTTCAACAACAAACTGGCGTCAAGCTCCTTTGGGGGACGGCAAATTTGTTTTCGCACCCCAGATACATGCATGGTGCTGCAACGAGTCCATCAGTCGACTCATTCCTATGTGCTGCAGCGCAAGTGCGAAAGGCTCTCGAGGTCACACTGACACTT
>JBEELA010000093.1:0-4338 GCA_041168365.1 Planctomycetota bacterium | reverse complement strand
CGATGATGCAATCATGAGCAATATGCACATTGCCCATGACAAGATTGTGCGATCCGATGCGCGTGATGCCTCCACCGTTTCCAGTACCGCGATGGATCGTGGCATGTTCTCGAATCATGTTGAAGTCGCCCATCTCGAGCCAAGTTGGTTCGCCGTGAAACTTGAGATCTTGCGGATCGCCACCAACCAAAGCAAATGGATGAATTTCGTTGCCACGTCCCATGCGTGTCAATGAAGTGATGTGACAGTGACTTCGAAGCACGCAATCTTCACCAATGTGCACGCGCGGTCCGACGGTGCAATAGGGTCCGATGCTCGCCGATTTGGCGATCTCGGCGGAGGGATCAATGATTGCAGTTGGATGGATCTTGGTCATTATTCGAATTCCGCATCGACCATCATGAAACGAATCTGAGCTTCAGCAGCAAGTTTGCCTTGGACCCACGCTCTGCACTGAACCGCTGCGCTTCGAGCACTTGCCCGCAGGGTTTCCGCCTCGATGATCAGTTGATCACCTGGAGTGACGGCCTTTCGCAACTTTACCTTATCAAGCGAGAGTAATACAGCAACTTTTCCAGTGTGTTCGAGAGTTTGGGAAAGCAAAAGACCGCCCAATTGGGCCATTGCCTCGACGATCAACACTCCAGGCATGATGGGAGTTCCAGGATAATGGCCCGGGAAAAATGGTTCATTGATTGTCACATTTTTAATGCCAACCGCGCGGCGATTTCCGTCGATTTCCACGACTCGGTCGATCAAAAGCATCGGATATCGATGCGGCATGATGCGCGCAATTGCACGCGCATCCAACACGCGACCGGTTCCCGCAATCTGAGTGCGCGCCGTTGCGCGAACTTGCTCGAATAGACGGCGGGCAAGCCGTCTATTCAGGTCGTGCCCACTTCTCTGAGCGACAATTTTTCCCTGCAAGCGCACGCCAGCTAAAGCAAGATCGCCGATGACGTCAAGGACTTTATGGCGAACGCATTCATCTGCGAAGCGAAACGAATTTTCTATTGGCCCATCGTCGCCGATGACCAACGCATCGCGTGGAGTGAGATGTCTGCACATGCCTGCGGCCCAAAGCGCCTCCGCTTCGGAACGCAAACTGAATGTGCGCGAAGGCGCGATTTCTTTTTCATAGTCATCGCGCGCTAAATCAAAGTTTCGATTTTGGCGACCGATGTGCGAAGAGACGCTGGAATAATCCAGTTCATATGTGACGCGAAAGCCAGGCTCTTCAGATGGAAGCGCAGCGATCAACGCATCTTCTTCTTCAATGACAATTGCTTCAGTGATGCGGTGCACAAATCGCTCAGCATCTTGGGCTACTTTTCCAGCTGATTTCAGAGGTGCAAAGAATGGAAGTGCAGAGCCATCGCCTGCAGGAATTTCAGGTCCTCGAAGACGAATGACAAGATTGTCGATGCCCAATCCAACGATTGCGCTGAGGCAATGTTCCACTGTGTCGATGGTCGCATCGCCAACGCGCAGGGTCGTTCGTCTTGGCCTCGAGACTGCATTGGTGATCAGCGCGGGAATCGTGACCGACGGATTGAGATCAATTCGCTCGAACACAATACCGGTACCAGGAGGTGCTGGACAAAATTCGATTTCTGCATCCACTCCAAGCAAGAGACCTTTGCCACGCACAATCGTCGGCGTACCGATGGTGTGTTGCTTGCGGTCAACAGGAATCAACGAGTCTGAAATCTTTGTTTGCGCAATGCCGCGAATTCCCATTGAAGAACCCAAAGAATTTGGAGGCAGGGAAGTCATGGCCGTGCAGTTTCTTTCACGGATTCCTTCGCCGCTTCTTTGTTCTTCTTAGTTTCGTCGACTAATCGCATCAGATCGCGAGTCAACGGCGATAATTTTTGAAGCGCAAGAATGTGGCGCATTTCGATCTTGATTTCGCGCGCAGGCATTCCCCCCCAAACCTCGCCGGCAGGGACATCGTTCATCAGCGCAGTGCGTGCAGCGAGTTGAGCGCCCGTCCCAACTGTGCGGTGATCGGCGATACCAGAACCCGCACCGATTCGAACCCAATCTCCAACCGTGCTCGAACCTGCGATGCCACTCAGGCCGGCCATCACGGTTGACTTTCCGATTTGAACATTGTGGCCTATTTGACAGTGATTATCGATCTTTGTGCCCACGCCTATTCGGGTCGAACCAAACGTTCCGCGATCGATACAAGTGCAGCTGCCGATTTCGACATCATCTTCTAGCACGACATTTCCAATATGAGGAATGCGCAGTAATCCATTGCCGTTGGGGCATGGTCGATATCCGAAGCCTTCCGTGCCGATCACTGCGCCTGCATGCACGATGACGCGCTTGCCAAGTTCGCAGCGTTCACGAATGACGGCATTGGCATGGATGATCGCATCGTCGCCAATGGTTACGCCAGGATAAATGCGCGCGCCGGAATGAATCACAACATTTTTGCCGAGGACGCAATCCTTTCCAATCCAAACAAGTGCTCCGATGGAAATGTCGTCTTTGGAAAGAATGGTTGTTTCAACCACCGCAGTTGCATGAATTCCCTTCGGTGGAGATTCTGGTGGTGGAGAAAAGTGTTCGAGCAAGGAGATCATCGCAACTTCAGCTCGATCAACATGTATGAGCGCGCGCTTCATTACATCGTGATCGGGAACTTCAACGCCACGAGAAACGAGTGCGACTTGCGCTTTGCAATCCTTCCATAGACGCGCATAATTCGCATCCGAAATGAATGTCGCGTCGGATTCTTTCGATCCTCGCAAGTCACCGAGACCGTGAACGACGATTCCACTTGGACCGTCGAGTTCACCGCCGACTTTCGTCGCTATCTCTTGAGCGGTGAGTTTCATCAATCAACTCTTGCCAGCAGGAATTGTTGTCGTAGTCGCAGGAGTCACAGCTGGAATCGCAGCAGGGGTCGCATTTGGAGTCACAGCTGGAGTCGCAGCTGGCGTGGTCATTACTGGATTTGCTGCGCGAAAATCCGAGTTCATTCGTTCGATCAAGGCATCAGTAATGTCGAGTGCTGGATTGCTATAAAGCATTCTTCTTCCATTGATCTGCTGCATGGTTCCTTCGAGGTTCGTTGGGTTAATCCCAGGAACCGTATCGTCGATGAAGACGAAGTCGATTTTCTGTTCCTTTGCCAAGAGTCCGCACGTACTACGAATCGCAACATATGTTTCGCGAATGGAAATGGCTTGTTCGGATTCCATTTTTAACTTTGCGAAACTCTGCAGCGCACTCAAGTCGCCAGCCTTCAAAATAGCCTTATTCATAGCGTCATTGTGAGCAGGTGTCCCCACTTGATAACTGTCCAGATCTTCCTGCATGCTCTTGACGGTGTCCGTCATTGTGGCGAGTCGTTTTTCCAAATCGCCACGCAGTTTTACAGAACGTGCTTCAGCGGCCTTCAGTTGATCGAGTGATCGATAGATCTTTTCGATATCGACTGAAGCGACTGTGGTCGGAGCCGTTGGAAATCCTGCAGCAAAGAGCAGTGCTCCTAGGGCAAGAGTGACTGGCAGAAGAATTTGATTTGTTCGCATTGTGGTCTCCAAGATTTATGGCTTAGCAATTGGCGCAACGGGAGCAGTCGGAGTCGAGCGAGCATTGTTCATGCGCAAGATGAGTTTTTCAGTCAGGTCATCTCCCTTGGCCGCATAGAGAACTCTGCGTCGCGAAATCTGCTCGACGACTTGCTGCGCGAGTGGCATTTGGTTGCGGCGGTCGCGTTGAAATTCTGCAGTGCCGTCATAAACCAAGACATACTGATATCCCTCGGACTGAGCCAACTTATCTGCTTCGCTGACAATGGTTCGATAGAGACCTTCCCAGCGCAGCGCTTGCTCGCGATCTGTTTCCATCTGCTTGGTCGTTGCCCATTCCTTCAGCTGAAGTTGTTCAAGAGCGAGGCCGTCTCGCATGCTTCCGCGCTCTGCCGGATCAGTGAGTGCGTCAGACTCTTTCGCACGAACTTCGATTTGGTCTTTGCGTGTTTTGAGTTCTAACTCGAATCGAGTTGCCATTTGAGTGAGTTCGATTTCCATCTCGCCGCGCTGTTGGATCTTGTCCAAGATTCTGCGAATGTCGACACTGGCGACCGCCGATGGCTGAGCGCTCAATCTTCCAACGGTATATGCAGCACTTCCCGCAACACATGATGTTGCGATCAGAACTGCGACGATAAAGGATGTTTTTCGCATGCGCTTCTCCATAACAGTTCAGGAGTGTAGTGGAGAACGCCCCAAAATTAAACTAGAAGGGGAGTTCCGCAGTGAAACTGAATGTTTGCGTTGAATCCGTTTCATATTTCACAACGGGCACGGCGAA
>JBEELA010000092.1:0-9779 GCA_041168365.1 Planctomycetota bacterium | reverse complement strand
GTTCGATTAGGACCGATCGACTGCGCCAAAGTTGCTGAGGTTCTTGTTTCGAAATTTGATGAACTGAAACAGTCCGCACAAGGGATGCATCAGGCCGTCGTTGGGTACTGGCGCATCTTGCGCCTCAACGAAATTGGTTGGTCAAATTTTGGCAAGACCAACGATCAATCTCGATGGGGAGATTTTTATCTTTCGATGCAAAAGCGTGAAGAATCAGCGAAATTAGTCGGCATGAAAGCTGCGCAGATAAAGGCAGCGTTTCAACGGGATGCATTCGAGGCACTCATCCAGGTTGTTCCGCAATCTGCTCGAAAAGCAGTCCAGGGTGCGTATTTGCGTGATGCATATTTTCATGCATATGGTGAGACCGAATCCGTCGCAGAGGGCTTGGCAAAGGCATGCGCTCTGGCCGATCTCACGGAATCACAGCGCGCATCATTGTCTGTTGCTCGAGATGAGTTTCATGCGGAGCGTGATAACGCCGTTGAAGCCATGATCCAACAGATGAAGACTGCTCCCGTTAGTGATTCTGCTTTGCAAGGTGCCGCGGCAAATCCTGATGCCCAACTGCAATCAATATTAAAAGCGCAGGCTCAGATTGAACTGATGCAGAAATATGCGTTTGCCCGCGACGCAGCGCGCGACAAATTGATCCTTCGATTGAAGAATGTATTGAACGCAGAGCAATTGCTCAAGGCTGGCATCAAGTAGAATTATTTTTGTGACAAACCCAACTCTCATACTTGCGCTTGATCAGGGAACAAGCAGCTCGCGAACCGCGATCGTTGATCGTCATGGTCGATTGATCAGTGTTGCGCAAAAAGAATTCAAACAATTTTTCCCAAAGTCTGGTTGGGTCGAACATGATGCTTTTGAAATCTGGACGACTCAGTTGGAGACCGCGCAGCAAGCGCTTCGACTTGGCGGGATTTCTGACAATCAAATTGCTGGAATTGGCATCACAAATCAACGCGAGACGATTGTCGTTTGGGATCGCAAGAGTGGAAAGCCGATTCATCACGCACTTGTCTGGCAGGATCGAAGAACTGCGGGGGATTTAGAGCATTTGCGCGCTCAGGGAGTCGAAGCAAAGGTCACTGAAAAGACGGGGTTGCTGCTTGATCCATATTTCAGTGCTTCAAAGTTGGCGTGGATTCTGAACAATGTTGGTGGCGCGCGTGCGAGTGCTCAGCGCGGCGAACTCGCTGCAGGCACAATCGATTCATGGCTCATTTGGAACTTGACCGGCGGAAAATTGCACGTGACCGATGTCTCGAATGCGTCTCGAACAATGTTGATGGACTTGCGGACGCTTGAGTGGGATGAGTGGCTCATGAAATTGTTCGATATTCCACAAGGAATCTTGCCCAAAATTGTTGACAGCAGTGGAGTCTGCGGCGAGACCGATCCAGCAATTTTTGGCCGAGCAATTCCAATCGCGGGAATTGGTGGTGATCAACAGTGCGCACTCTTTGGACAAAGTTGCACGCATTCAGGAATGTCAAAGACCACCTTTGGAACAGGATGTTTTTTATTGGCAAACACAGGGACAGAGCTGATTCAGAGTCGCTCGCGACTTTTGACAACGGTTGCATGGCGCATGAAAGGCGCGCCCGCGATGTATGCGCTCGAAGGAAGCGTCTTTATGGGAGGGGCATCAATTCAGTGGCTTCGTGATGGACTGAGAATCATTCGTAGTGCGCCCGAAGTGAACGAACTTGCCGCAAGTGTTGCAGATTCTGATGGCGTGGTTGTGGTTCCAGCGTTTACGGGATTAGGCGCTCCGCACTGGGATGCAACAGCGCGCGGAGCGATACTTGGATTGACTCGCGGAACGACAGCCGCGCATATTGCACGAGCGACCCTTGAAGGAATTGCGATGCAAGTTGTCGAAGTTCTTGAAGCGATGAATGCTGATGTTCCTTCGGTTGATCAACATCAATCAATTGGAATCATGCGCGTGGATGGCGGCGCGTGTGCAAGCGATTTATTGATGCAAATGCAGGCGGATTTGCTTGGAATTCATGTCGAGCGACCTGCGATATTGGAATCAACCGTGCTTGGCGCGGCATATTTGGCTGGACTTGCAACTGGAGTCTGGACTTCAGTAAAAGAAATCGAATCTTTGCGACGCGTGGACCGAGTCTTCGCACCAATGATGAGCCCGAGCATACGAGTCGAAATGCGCGAGCGTTGGCGCAAGGCAATCGAAAAATCTCGAGGATGGGAGGAGCGGTCATGAGTGATTTCTTGCGTCGTCAAATGTTGGATCGGGCTGATGGAAAATCCTTCGATGTAATTGTTGTAGGAGGAGGCGCGACGGGACTCGGCGTCGCGGTCGACGCTGCGCAGCGCGGATATTCCACGTGTTTGGTGGAAGCGTATGACTTCGCGAAGGGGACTTCCAGTCGCAGTACCAAATTGGTGCATGGTGGCGTGCGATATTTGGAACAATTCGACATCGCTTTGGTGATGGAAGCATTGCATGAACGCGGCTTGATGCATCAGAATGCTCCCCATCTGGTGCATGATCTTGCATTTCTTGTGCCGCGATACACCTGGTGGGAAGGTCCATTTTATGGCGCTGGTCTGAAACTTTATGATTTGCTTGCGGGCAAACGGAATCTGGCTCCCAGCAAGTTTCTCTCAACTGCCCAGACGATTGATGCGATTCCAAATGTTGCCCGTGAAGGTTTGCTTGGCAGCGTGGAATATCACGATGGACAATTCGACGATGCTCGTATGGCGCTGACTCTCGCGCGCACCGCTGCGGATTTGGGTGCAGTTGTTCTCAATCAATGTCGCGTCAGCGAATTGCTGAAAGATTCTCACGGAATGGTTCATGGTGTTCGTGCAATGGATGGGGAGAGCGGACGCATGATGGAAATTCGTGCCACCGTTGTGGTGAACGCTTGCGGGATTTTTTCTGATGAATTGCGAGTCTTGGATAATGGAAAAACGCCACGCATGATCGAGCCTGCGCAAGGAGTGCATTTGGTTTTTGATAAAACTTTGCAGCCCAGTCAGCGTGCGATTATGGTGCCGCATACCGACGATGGACGCGTGCTCTTCGTCATTCCATGGCATGATCGGATTGTTGTTGGAACAACGGATACGCCGATGAAGAAGGCGGAGATCGAGCCTCGCGCTCTTCCAGAAGAAATCGAATTCATTCTTCGTAATGCTGGGCGTTATTTGGAACGAGATCCAACTCGTGCAGATGTGCGAACGGTTTATGCTGGGATGCGTCCACTTGTTCACGAAAGTGGAATTGATTCGCCATCAAAGTCGATTTCTCGTTCTCACAAAGTTGTTGTCAGTGCAAGCGGGATGGTGTCGATCATGGGTGGCAAGTGGACGACATATCGTCGTATGGCCGAGGACACTATGACAAGGGTGATTGATGTTGGTCAACTCGAACGCAGACCTTGCGGCACAGAATCGCTGCATGTGCGAGGCTGGATCGCACGCGATGATGCTGCGATGCCGAGCGAAGATTGGTTGCGGGTCTATGGCAGTGATGCGCCGATGGTGCGCGCAGTTTGTGCGGAGCACGCAAGTTGGAGTCAACCGATGCACGAACGATTGCCATATCCGCTTGGTGTGGTTGTACACGCGGCGCGCCACGAAATGGCTCGATCAGTTGATGATGTGCTTGCACGACGAACGCGCAGCCTGCTGCTTGATGCAAAAGCAGCGTTCGAATCTGCCGATGTAGTTGCGGCAATACTGGCAAAGGAACTTGGACGAGATAGTGCGTGGGCGGCGAAAGATGCAGAAGCTTTCCGTCAAATCGCCAAGGGATATCAACTCATTTGACCACTTCAAGCGGTATCGTTTGTTCATGAAGACTTTGTGCAGTTTGTCCCTGATTCTGTTTGCAACAGTCCGTGTCTTTGCGCAATCTGCTCCTGCGTCGGCATCTCAAGCAGCGCAGCAATCTCAACCCGCGCCGACAGACCAGCAAACCAAAGTCGTTCGACAGCCAATGCCAGTTTCGTGGCAGATGCAAATGGGACTGCGTTCTTATCAAGTGCGAGCACGTATCGCCATTGTCGACAAGGTGGTGCTCGTTCCAGACGCTGCAACATATCTGGATGAAATTTCCAGATGGACTCTGCGTGGGCGATGGCCAGTTCTGATCGAAGACGACTTCTTTTCCCCGATGTTTGTTCGAGCATTCAAGCCGAGCAAGGTCATTCGTCGCACTTCTATTGGAGCAATGCCTGCAACGATCGAAGAAAAAAATGCGCTGGCAAAGAATGCAATCACACAATCGTGGACTGTTCCAGGAAGCAATGCGAATCCGCATACTCCTGCTGAAGCATTCGCATCAGCGCGCTTTGAGCCCATTGGAATGGTCTTTGCAAGTATGAGTGATCCTGCATGGACAGCAGCTGTCGCATTGGCGGCTGGTCATGGACAGGTTTTGAGTTGGCTCGAAGGACCATTCGATCCTCCAAGTTCGACGATGGGTCCTTCCCAATTCCAAGAACTTTCTGCGCGTATTGAAGAAGGGACACGAGCGACGGGATTGGGATACATCTCCCTTGGCGATGCAATAGACGCAGTCACGATTTGTCGATCGATGCCGTTCAAGGTGGAAGTTCCGTCAGGATCGCAGTGGGCTCCACCGGCCGGCTCGAATCCAAAGCCTGGCGAAGCCGTCGCCGTGACGGACGCACTTTGCAGAATTTCAGATGGTCATCGATGGGCGATTGCTTCAAATATTTTTGGCGACGAGGTGCGCTGCGCATATATCGCAATGTGCAGTCTTTATCTTTCGCCAAAGTCTGTTTGGATGATGAATACCTATGGAAACGATGGAGAATTTGGCCGTTATGGAATGACTGAAGGTGTCGCCGTTCTCAAAAGTGCGGGATATGAAACCACCGAGTTTTCTGGCGTACAAGCGTCTGCTGTTTCGTGGCTGAATTTATTGATGGGTGGTTTCAAGCCCGATGTGCTTTATATGAACACGATGGGTAATTCGGACTTCTTCAAAATGTGGCAGACGATTCAGTGTTATCCAGAAGATGTTCCGATGCTTCAACATCCGATGGCGATGCATCTGATTCATTCGTGGAGTCTGACTTCCGCAGAGAGTCGCGATACGGTTGGTGGACGTTGGTTGGAACATGGAATCTATGCCTATGCAGGCAGTGTGTATGAGCCATATTTGGTTGCGTTTGTTCCGCCAAGTATGGTCGCAACACGGATGGCGAACATGGTTCCATTTCTTGTCGCAAGTCGATGGGGCGATGGGCCGATCGATTCAGCGTGGCGCGTGACATTATTCGGTGATCCATTGATGGTCATTACGCCACCCTCAACACCATCTCAGTCTCGGATTCCTCCGACAACACTTGATCCAGCCAAAGGCGAAGCAGATGTAAAAGAAATTGCACGTGCGGCGTTGGTGGCTTCGAAAACTTCTGGAGCTGCGGCGGATTATGCACGCGCCTTGGGCGATGTCGTCAAGATCGGCGACGATTCGATGGCATCACAACTTTGGTCGGTCGCAGTGAGCAAAGGAGAAGCGGTGGCGACAGTGTGCGCACCGATCTCGCTGAGTCCACTTTTTCGTTTGCGGCAAAGTGATGCTTTTCTTGCTGCGTATCGCATGATTCCCGCACCCACCCTGATCGATCAAGACATGCTCTGGCAATTGTGGACACAACAACTTTCGTCGATTAAGGATCGAGCCGTGCTTGATTGGTTTACGAAACAAGTTCGTGCGGTCAGACCAGCGGTCGATCTCTCTCGACTTGCGCCAGAAATAATTCGAGTGGCAGGAGTGGATGCTGCACGCGAGGCAGTTGGTGGATGGCTTGCGAAGACGACCGATGCAGAGGCACGCAAGCACATCAATGAGTTGCTGGCGACTCTTCAGTAGTTTTCGATTCTGCCTTCACTTCTTTTTTTGTAGCGGCTTTTTCCAGAACTCTCTCGCGGATCAACTTTGCATCGAAGTCAAACGGTGGTGGCGTGGAAGGATCATTGGATTGCGCCAAGTCGATCAAGCCGGCAGCGATAACAACAGTTCCCGCAAAGGTCGGGTGTAATTGATCTTCCTGAAGAAGTGCCCCCAATTCTGCAGGATTCCACGACTTCCCAGCAAGATCGATGGATCCACCTTTCTTGAGAGTCTCTAGAATTTGCGAAAGCGGCATGATCTTGACGAGCGGTCTTGCTTTGACCCATTCCATAATTCGTGTGTTGGCGTTCCCGATTGTCTGGACATCCGGCACTTGATTTTCTGAAAGCATCTTGCCGATTGCGTCGTGCATATCTGCAATATCAGCGATCACAAGTGGAATCCCTGCGTTGACAATTCGGTCAAGTTGTTCAAGTCCAAGTTCGAGATTCCTCAATCGATCTGCACCCGTGGCCATCGGTTTGCCCTCAGCAGTGACCGTTCCATAGACATACCAGAACAGAAAGTCGAGCCCAAGCACAAGTGTTGGTTTGATTTTCAGCGCGCGATAGATTTCACCTTGGCCAATTGGACCAGGATTCGTAAAGAAAAATCCGCTGGAATAATGGTGCATGATGACTGGCTGCGAAGTCGTTGCGTCGGTTGTTGTTTTCGCCGCGTGTCGCAGAACGTCTGAAAGATTCAATTGAACCGGCGTTGGCTTCTTCGCGACATTTGGTTTCGCATTTGGATCAACTGGCGCAGTCAAATCCACTGGTGGCGCATCCGCGCGCAAGAAAACGCCGAATCCATCGGATGCGCTCGCACCAACGACTGCGATGCGGTCATACAAATGCCCAGCAACGATTGGAGCGGGGGGAATGGTGGGGGGAAGGGCAGCGGAAGTTGCGGCAGAGACTGATTGTGTTGCAACATCATCAATTGCTCTTACGTCAATTGACAAAGCAATACAGGCCACGATGGACGTGGATGCAAGAAAAATTTTTCTGCGGTTCATTTCTAAAATCGTACCCAGTGCAAATGAGAAACAATCTCGTTCAATTCAGTCCAAGCGCTTTTGCCGTCATAGCACCCATATCAGCAGGGCTATCCGCGACTTGAATTCCCATAGATCGCAGCGCATCGATCTTCGCTTGCGCCGTGTCTTCCGCACCACCGACGATTGCACCAGCATGTCCCATTCGCCGACCAGCGGGGGCGGTGCTGCCGGCGATAAATGCAATGACTGGCTTCTTTGTGTTTGCCTGCAACCATTTTCCACCATCGACTTCTGCGCTTCCGCCGATTTCTCCGATCATCACGATTGCGCTCGTATCAGGATCGGCGGTAAATAGTTCCAGCAGATCTGTAAAATCCAAACCTTTGACTGGATCGCCGCCGATGCCGACGCATGTTGTCTGGCCGATTCCGCGCGCCGAACATTGCCAGACTGCTTCGTATGTCAATGTTCCAGAGCGGCTGATGATGCCAACAGCTTTGCGTGATGGAGCATCCATGCGGTGCATGTGGATATATCCAGGCATAATTCCAATCTTGCATCCGCCTTCATATTTTTTCTCGCCGACTTTTCTGCCAGGCGTGATCACGCCAGGACAATTCGGTCCGACCAATGTTGTCTTTGGATATTTCTTCAGCATCTCGCGAACTCGAATCATGTCTTGCACTGGGATGCCTTCGGTGATTGCGCAGATCAATCCGATTCCAGCATCAGCTGCTTCGATGATCGCATCGCCGGCGTATGGCGGCGGAACAAAAATCATTGTTGCAGTCGCTGCCGTTACCTTGACAGCATCGTGCATCGTTTCGAAAATTGGCAAGCCGTTTGCGTCGCGCTGGCCACCCTTTCCAGGAGTGGTCCCGCCAACCATTTGAGTGCCATAATCCAAGCATCCTTTGGTATGAAATGCGCCTGCGGTTCCGGTGATGCCCTGACAGAGGACACGAGTATTGCTATCGATGAGAATTGACATATGGGTGGAGGAGCATAGACCGATTTGCTCAGAATCGTGTGTAATGGGGGGATGAGCGCTTCCCCAGTGACGAAAGGTCTGACATACAGAGATGCAGGTGTGAATATCGACGCGGGCGATGAGGTCGTTGATCTCATTCAGCCGGTTTTGAAGCGAACGCACAGTTCGCGCGTGCTGGGACGGCACGGTGCATTTGCAGGAATGTTTCAATTGGACTTCAGTAAGAAAAGTATGCGCCGAAATTACAAGCGGCCAGTTCTTGTTGCATGCACCGATGGAGTCGGCACGAAAGTGCTGATGGCCGCAGAGCGCCGTGTCTATGACTCGGTTGGAATTGACTGCGTCGCAATGAACGTGAACGATCTCATTGTGCAGGGAGCGGAACCTCTATTTTTCTTGGACTATCTCGGGCTTTCCAAATTGCAACCTGCAGAAACAAGCGCGATGATCACTGGAGTCGCTCGAGGATGCGAGATCGCAGGGTGTGCGTTGCTTGGCGGCGAGTGCGCGGAAATGCCAGACATCTATAAGCCGGGAGATTTTGATATCGCAGGATTTTGCGTTGGAGTTGTGGAGTACGACAACATCATCGACGCAACGCGTGTCAAGAAGAATGATGTGATCATCGGTTTAGAAAGTTCGGGAGTGCATTCGAATGGATACACGCTTGTGCGCAGAATTGTGCGCGATGCTGGACTTGATCTGAATGCGAAGTATGCAGAATTGGGAGATCGAACGCTCTGCGAGATTCTGCTCGAGCCAACGCGCATCTATGCCAAGCCAATCGTCAAATTGGTCGAGAGTTTTCGTAAAAAGAAGTCGATTAGTGGTATGGCTCACATTACAGGCGGCGGGTTGCCGGGCAATGTATGTCGTGCGCTGCCGAAGAATCTTGATGCGGTGATTGATAAGTCGTCATGGACTCCGCCTGCGATTTTCCCGTTTCTACAGCAACATGGCGGTGTTGAAGAAGCGGAAATGTTTCGCGTTTTCAACATGGGAATCGGATACACGATCATTGCGCGACCCGAGTATGCACAGAGCATGATGAAGAAGTTGAAGCGCTCAGGGGAGACTCCTTCGGTTATTGGAGTCATCGAAAAGGGGAGCGGCGAAGTTCGGATGAAATAGCTGCTGCGGATACAGCCACGGATGCAGCCACGGATGCAGGCATGGAAATGCATGAGTGGGCAGCCGTGAAAAGTCCTCTCGGGGCTCAGACAGTCCTCGGCGACCGACACGATCCGATTTACGAAATTTTATAACAAGTTCAGTCGGCCGCCTGCGGAACTCGCCCGAGAGAACTTTCCAACGGCTGGGCACGCAAACGCGACTGATCTGAAAAACGTTCGAGCGAGAATTTGATTCGCCAACGTGGGCAGCGGAATGATTTGAACCCCGGCGAGTTTGCAAGCCGAGCCGGAGTCCGCGTAGGCGAGGCGCAGCATGTTTGAGCCCGGGGGCAAATCAGTCCGTTGCCAAAAGTCTGCACGAACCACTTTTGAGTCCATGCATGTTTGAGCCCTTAGGGCAAATCAGTCCGTTGCCAAAAATCTGCACGAACCTTCAAGTGCCTATCTCTGCGCCTCATTTTCAGTTCTTGCGTCGACGCTCTTTTTTCTCGCCTTGTATTTTCTTCGACTCTAATCTTCGTTCGCGCGATCCGCGTGTTGGTTTCGTTTTGCGCCGTCGTCGAGGGACTACTGCCGCACGCAAGACCAAGTCGTGCAACCGCGCAATACATTCGTCATGATTGGCCCGCTGCGATCGATGCTCTTCTGCCGAGAATCGAATCTCTGCATCAGGCGATTCAATGGACATCGGATCATCAGGGTCACCACCATGCAAATGCGATTCCGCCATCCGCGCAA
>JBEELA010000091.1:0-2599 GCA_041168365.1 Planctomycetota bacterium | reverse complement strand
GTCGCGTTGATGTAATCCAATCGTCGGCTCGTCCAAGACATAGCAAACACCAACAAGGCCAGAGCCAACTTGAGTTGCCAATCGAATGCGCTGCGCCTCGCCGCCTGAAAGCGTGGAAGATGTGCGATCGAGAGTCAGATAGTTCAGTCCCACAGAGTTCAGGAATCCCAAGCGTGCATCGATCTCTTTCAGAATCGGTTCTGAGATTGTTGCCTGCGCTGGAGTCAGGGTGAGAGTCGAGAGAAATTGGCGAGCAAATTCGATAGAAAGCCCAGAAATCTGAGCGATATTCATCGGTTGTTTTTCCCCGTGCAACAGAACTGCGCGTGCTTCGGGACGCAGTCGACTTCCGCCGCATGATTCGCAAGGACGATTGCCGGTGTACGCATGAAGTCGCTCCCGGACAAACGCACTTTCGGTTTCGATATATCGCCTGCGCAAGTTGGGCAGTACGCCTTCAAAGGAGAATCCCAACTTTGCCTCGTCTTCTTCTTTGATTCCATGCATGAGCATCTGCCGAATGCGCTGCGGAAGTTTCGCATATGGAGTGGAAGGATCCGTCTGGGTGTCAGCACAGAATCTTTTCAGCGTTCTTGAATACCAGATGTTCATTCTGCGGCCGTTCTTGCGCCAAGGTTCGATTGCACCTTCGGCTACGCCGCGTGATGGGTCTGCGACCACGAGAGCTTCGTCAAATTCATCAACGCATCCCAGTCCAGCGCATGCGGGGCAGGCACCATGGGGAGAATTGAAGGAGAACAATCGAGGCTCCATCTCTTCAAGTGAGCACTCTGGATGATCCGGGCAAGAGAACTTTTCGCTGTAACGAATTTCTTTCGTTGTATCGCCGGTCTCGACGAGAATCAATAATGCGCCTGATCCAGTGCGCAAAGCAGTCTCGACGCTTTCAGAAAGTCGTTGGCGTTCAGCGGCAACGGGGACTAATCGATCGACGACTGCTTCGATGTCATGCATCTCATAACGCTTCAGCTTTAGCGGATTTTCCCCGCCCGCCTTCAATGCATCGCGCAGATCGATGATTGTTCCGTTGACGCGAATTCGTACGAACCCGCTTCGTTGCAGTTCCTCTGCGACATCTTTGTGATGCCCTTTCTTTGAGCGGATGATCGGAGCGCAGACCATAATCTTTTGTCCGTCGAATGTTGAAACAATATTTTCAACAATCTGTGTTGCAGTCGTTGCTGAGATCGGCTTGCCACATTGCGAACCCTTTGGATCGCGATGCCAACAACGAGGGTCTCCGCATCGAGCCAGAAGGAGACGCAAATAGTCATAGATTTCGGTCGTCGTCGCCACAGTTGAGCGAGGCGTATGCCCCCCCGAACGTTGCTCGATTGCGATGGTGGGGGGCAGACCATCAACCGACTCCACATTTGGCTTCTTCATCTGGTCGAGAAATTGCCGCGCATATGCGCTGAGGCTCTCCATGTACTTCCGTTGACCTTCGGCGAAGATCGTGTCGAATGCCAGCGAACTCTTTCCGCTGCCAGAAACCCCTGTAATGACAACAAATTGATCACGTGGCACGTGAACATCAATGCCACGGAGGTTGTGTTCGCATGCACCTTTGACTCGAATAAAACGCCCTTCGTCGGCTTTCAGTGATGGTTTTGATGTCATCGTATTGGTCCGTAATAACTCATAAATGCAGAAAAGATGAAAGAAAAGTGGAAATGATGCACGGGTGGGATATAGTAGTTCAGCGAATTGTGCATCTCTCGGTCCAATTTGACCGAATTGCTGTATACGAAACAAGTGTCACGTGTCCATGTCAACCACCCAATCTTCACTCTTCATCGCATCGGTTGAAAATTCAACCGCCGCGGGCTTGAGTGATGCTATTTCTGTTGGATCAGCTCCTCGAATTCGGCCTTCCACAAGCGGGTCAACCAGTCGGCCAGTCATTCGAGATATTGACGGCGAACTATGCAATTTTGGGAGTGAGTCGGCGATCGACCTGAAAAGCAAGTTTCGCCCCCAGATTCGTCTGCGAAGTTCTGTTGGTTCGAAGACTGTCTGAATCTAGAACCAACTTTTTTGCGACTGCTCAAATCGTAGCGCATCCAATTGACTGCAGGAATTTCACAGCGGCTTGCGATGTAACACAATCTGGATTTGCGTTCAGTTGCGTTCCAAGATCGTCGTGTGCAGAATTCGGATCATTGGTGAGCGCGACGCCCGCTTGATCTGCCATGCGCCGTACATGATCGAGCGAAACAGTTTGATCAACCTGAGCACCGACAATCAATACAGGAACATTCTGTTTATGAATTTGCTTGAGTGCCGCAGTCGTGCTTGATTCTTTTCCGTTGATCACATGCAGGCAGATCTCTGAGACTTTCGCAAAAGGAAACACTGGTAATGCTCTTGCTTTCAATTGATTTCCAAGAGGTTCTTTCAACGATTCAAATGGCGCGAATGCAACAACACCTGCGAGTGAAGTCACGGGCAGCAGTGGAGCGACACGCAGGGCAATACTCGCGCCGAGTGAATGACCAACCAACAAGATGCGCTTGGGTGAATGCGAAGCGTTCGTTGCGCAGGCGAGCAGGTCGTGAATAAATGTGACAAGTGCAGG
>JBEELA010000090.1:0-3008 GCA_041168365.1 Planctomycetota bacterium | reverse complement strand
TGAGGGTTGCAACTTCAGCCTTGAGTTGAGCGATCTCGCTCATGGCGTCAGTTCCTTGCGCAGATGCCGCGCCGGTAAGGGCGAGACCACTCGCGAGAATTCCAACATACTTAGTAAGAGTCATAATTTCCTGTGCTCCTGGTTTTGAATTCACCGTTCTTGATACGAGACGCGATTGGTGAACCGTTTTGTGACACCTGAAATCGGAACTCCCCGCCACGTTGACGAGGACCGAATCAGGTTTTTTCAGTATCGACCATTTGCGGTCGAAACCTGAAGGCGGAACTATAGGGACGATGGGTGCGATTGTCCACCTGTCAAGTTGAAATAGAGGCGCAAACTTCATTTTATCGCTAAAAAACGGCATATTGCGAAAAGCCACATTCCATTATCAGCCAAAAACTTTTCAGAATTATCTGATTTTTCCGCTGAAGAACGAATCCGAGAGCAAAACACAGAGCCCCGCAAGGGCTCGTTCTGGGTCTGGTGCGCCTCCAGATTTCATCTGAAAATCGGTTTGAATCGCTTGGTGCAAGAGCGCAGCCGCGCGAGTTTCACCTATTTTTCTCGCGGCTCGCAGGATCGGAATCGTAGATTCTCCCCATAAACGAAGGTCTTTTGCGATCTGGCCATCGGAAACTCCTTGGGCGGCAAGCGCAGCCGCAGCGTGAATTTTGCGGGCAAGATCGATTGCAGACCAAGAGATCATCACCTCTGGAGCCTTAGAAATACGCAGTAATTCCGTCAATTTTGCAGCGGCGCGCCCAGAATCTCCGCTGAGAATTGCGTCTTGAATCTCCCACGCTTGCTCTTCTCGGCTTGCGCCGACAAGTTCTCGAACTGTGAAAAGGTCTATTTTCTTGCGCCCAGAAGCCAGCGCGCCCACCGCCAACTTGCCGATTTCCGAGTCCAGCCGAGCGAGATCTGCGCCAACTCGCTCGACCAATAATGTTGCGGCATCCATATCCATCGGTATTTTGTGTTGTTTTTCGCTGCGAGCGATGCACCAACGCGCAGCATCTGCATCGCCAGGAGATTCGCATTTCAAAATGATCCCAATCTTTGAAACAATTTTGTCAAAGTTTCCGGGGCGCCAATTCTGCGATCGAAGCAGCAAAGTTGCTTCTTTCATAGGGTCTTCTGCATATCGCTCCATGGCACGGCGACGATCTTCGGAGCCAAAGAAGGCGTCCGCGTTATCGACTATGACCAATTTGTGCGAGGACATCAATCCATATGAACGCAATTCGTCCAAGACGGTCGCGAGCGTGGCGGTCGACCCGTCAAATGTGAATTCGTCGACTCCACCGAAGTCGGTTTCTAGGCTGGTTCGCAGTCGCCGCGACCATTCCACTCGCAAAAAAGAATCCTTACCGTGCAAGATCACGATGCGGTGCTGTGCGTCTGGTCCTCGAGTGGTCACCGAGGCATCCTAGTCCCTCGACAATTCGATCCATCCCCCCCTTCCGCGAACTTCTCTCTATCCTTGCGCGCCTTATGCAGATTCCATCTGATCCGTACGGCTTGGGCGCTCTTGGCGAACGCACCGCTTCCCGTGAAACCCTCTCCGCCGCGGGACTGCCCATCGACCCGCGCATTTCCACCAGCTATCAGCGCACACGCGAAATGACCATCGACGAACTGCTCTTAGAAAATCGCGTGGTCTTTTTAGTTGGCGAAATCAATCACGCATCCGGTGCGCGCGTGCTGATGCAAATGCTCTATCTGGAAAATCAAAAAAAGGGGCAAGATATAAATTTCTATATCAACAGCCCAGGTGGATCTGTTGATGACACGCTTGCAATTTATGACACGATGCAATTCATCAGCAGCGAAGTTGCGACGACTTGTATTGGCCGCGCATATTCAGGCGGTGCAGTTTTGTTGTGCTGTGGACATCCAGGTAAGCGCACGATTCTTCCGCACGCAAAGGTGATGATCCATCAACCTTACGGCGGCGTTACTGGACAAACCACCGATATTCAAATTCAAGCGGATCAGATCATCAAAGCGAAGCGCTTGTTGAACGAGATCATCGCTCGACATTGCAAGCAGCCATACGAACAAGTCGCGAAGGACGGCGAGCGAGATAAATATTTCGACGCGCAAGAAGCGAAGGCGTATGGACTCGTCGACGAAGTCGCTTCGTTTCCTGACAAGAGCAAGAAATAATCGCCCATCGTGGACGCTGTGCAAACAACTTTGTTGACGATGGAAGACGAACCTCTATTGGTTCCGTATGTCATCGACGCTTCGGGATATTCCCAGCGCGAATTCGACATCGTTTCTCGCTTGCTTGCGGATCGTATTGTGCTTTGTTCGGGCGAGGTCGAATCCGAAATGGCAAATTCGATCGTTGCACAATTACTTTTTCTTGCCAATGACAAACCTGATGCGCCAGTGAGCATCTATATCAATGGACAAGGCGGCAGCGTGAACGACGGGCTTGCGATCATCGACACAATGCGCATGATGCCATACCCCGTTGCGACATACATCGTTGGATCTGCGCCAAGCATGATGAGTGTCATCGCATGCTGCGGAACAAAGGGGCAGCGATTCGCAATGCCGCACGCGTGGAACTTGATGCATCAAGGTCGATACTTCGATGCGATCGAAGGTCAAGCGACAGATCTTGAAATTGAAGCGCGTCGAATGTTGCGACTCGAAGAACAATGCAATGTGCTGTATGCAGATGCCACGGGAAAGTCCTCCGAACAAATCGGGCGTGACTGCGATCGTGATCTCTGGCTGAATGCTTCCGAAATGTTGGCTTATGGCCTCATCGATCGGATCGTGAATCGACTTCCATCTCCATCTCTTTCTAAGGATTGAATTATGAGCATCATCCCAATCGTGATTGAAAAAACCGGCCGAGGCGAACGCGCATACGACATCTATTCGCGACTTCTCAACGATCGCGTTGTCTTTGTCGGCGGACAAGTCTCTGACGGAATGGCAAACTTGATCGTCGCTCAGCTCTTGTTCTTGGCCAACGACAATCCCAA
>JBEELA010000089.1:0-4361 GCA_041168365.1 Planctomycetota bacterium | reverse complement strand
AATGGCTGCAGATTTGTCGATTGCTCAGACCAAGTCTGGAAACTGGAGCGACTTGAAAATCGACGCGACTTTCGTCGGCGGTCGATTGATTGCGGAGTCAGGGCGATGCGTCCAGCGTGTTACAACAATTGACATACCAACATTCTTACGCAAGACGGTCCATCTTCCAACTGGCTTCAGCGAAAAATCATTTGCGATTGCTGCGAAAGAAAATTTGCCAGCACGAGTTGTTGGAATCATTCCAGGACAAATCGTGACCGCTTCCAAGCGTGAGATTCCGCGTGTTGTTGCCGGCGTCTTGCATGCTGATGTGGCTCGCGACCTGCTGATTCTTGCATCGATCGAGCGACATGGTCGCGCTGGAAAAATCGGCGTTGGACTGGTCCAAGGATTTGGACTTCGCAGCGGTGCGATCGCGAGCACGGTTGGTCATGATGCGCACAACCTGAGCGTTGCGGGAGTAGATCCACACGATATGTTTATTGCAGCGCAGAGACTTGCAGAAATCGGTGGCGGTCAATGTATTGCGCAAGGTGGAAAAATTCTTGCGGAACTTCCGTTGGCAATTGCTGGATTGCTCTCTGACCAAACGCCAGATTCTGTTGCGCAAAGTCAGCATGCCATGCAGAAGGCGTATGAATCTCTTGGAGGATCACTTTCCGATCCATTCATGCAATTGGCTTTTTTACCACTCTCGGTCATCCCCCACTTGAAAGTCTCCGACTGCGGGATCATTGATGTCGATGCATTTCGCATCGTTTCGCTGCAAGATTGATTACGGAACTGCCGGCAAGAAATTTGGGGGATCGATCAAAAGAGCAATCCACATTACGAAGAGCATCGCATGAACGATTCCCTGCATCATGTTGGTCTTGCCTGCACCAAAGTGAAGCATTGAAAGAATCATTGTCGCCGCCAAGATGCAAATTTCGGGCGGTTCAAGTCCCAATTCAACTCGCTTACCAAAGAGCATTGCCACAAAGAGCACTGCTGGAATTGTCAATCCAATCGTGCTGAGAGCAGAACCATGAAGAATATTTATGGATCGCTGAACATCGGAGCGTAGTGCTGATCGAACGGCAGCGATCCCTTCAGGCAAGAGCACGAGGAATGCAATCACAACTCCCTGAAGTGCTGGAGCCAGCGCGTTGCGGTCTAAAAAGCCGACAAGTAAATCCCCCAATGATTCCGAAAGTAGCACGACGGAGAGCAATGTGACAATCAAAAAGCAAATTGACTTCCAGAGAGGTTGATTCTTCAAATCACTATGACTGACATGAGACTGCGCATCTTGGCGAGTGAGAACAAAGAAGTCGCGATGTGACGAACTTTGTAAGAAAATGAATGCCGAATAGACGATCAATGATCCTCCTGCAACGAAGAAGTTCATTCGAGCAGACATATATCCGCCAGGCTCAGAGGTTGTGAAACGAGGAAGAACAAGCCCGATTGTGCATAGCGCTGCGGTCACACCAAGGTATGACGAGCTGGACTGAGCATTGAATGGTTGCTCTCGTTTGCGCAATGCTCCTGCGATCAGTGACAAACCCACCAATCCATTCATGATCAACATCAGTGTTGCAAACATCGTGTCGCGTGCAACAGTGTCCGCGGCAGATCCAGTCATCATCACACCAATGACAAGTGCAACTTCGATAAACACAGCAGAGAGCGTTAAGACCAAAGTTCCAAATGGATCTGGCAATTTGATTGCGACTGCTTCCGCATGCTCGGATGCTCGAAGCGCTGACCATAAAATCGCGATAAATACCAACGGGAAGATATAGAACGGTGGTTGAGTCGCGTGATCGATTTTCGTAGCACCGTGAGGAGGAAGCCCAAACCACTCTGGGTAAATCATTAAAAATAGACCGAAGACGAGACCTGCGAAAACAGGGATTTCTGGAAGTGATCTCATCCATATCGATCGTTTGCGCATCTCAATAATTTAGTAGATTTTCAGTTTCATTTGCTGTAAGCATTTGAGATACTCCATCACTTGGTTTTCGTTCTTGCACAGGCAAATCCCATTGATCATTCAGACTCACAAACGGGATAAGCGATCGGGCGTGAGCATTCACAGAAGTTCGCACCCCACCTTCAGTCCAGACTCCAACATCCAAGCCTGCGACTCCTTCGGTACAAAATTCTTGACTTTTGCTTCGTACGGGCTATATTTTATCTATGCGTGAATCCATTCTCACCAGAATCGCTGTGATTCTGACCCTCGTGCTTGGCACCGCAGGGCTGAGATCTATTCACATTTCCACTGCTCATTGCCACGAAAATCAATCGATTTCTGAAGTTTGTGATCACCATCAAGGCCACGATCACGAATCCGGTCATAATCAAGAATCTTCCAACAAAACACATTCCCACACTGACACAGATGGGCAAGACGAGCAAAGTTGCGACACCTGTGCCACGCTTCTTGCGCTTGCATGTCAGACAACAGATGCTCCTGCTCTCGTTCTGAAAGAACGCATTTGCGAAAGAGTGATCGTCACGACAATTGTGGCTCCTGCTGATTGCGCGCTCAGCGCGAATCGGGCTCGCCCTCCACCGATCTCCTCGATCGGCGTCTGAGGTTCCCCAAGCAGATTTCGGTCTGTTTCTGGGGTCTTTTTACTTTTTTAGGTTTTCTCAACTTTATGCTTCGAGGATCTATGCCATCATCTGCAATTGATGCACGCGCGTTCACATTGATTGAGCTGCTCGTGGTCATCGGCATCATCTCAATCCTCGTCGGATTGACTTTCCCTGCGATTGGGATGGTGCAGAGATACTCGCATATCGCAGGCGATCTTTCCAATCTTCGCAGCCTATCGACTGCGCACGCTGCGTATATGAATGTCTTCAAAGATCACTTTGTAGATGCTGGATTGCCACATGGCGGAATCGGTAATGTGAAGAATTCATTTGTCCAAACACTGCGCCCTTATTACGGAGGAGTCATGTCGGTGAAAAGTCCTTTGGACAATTCTCCACACTGGTCACAAGATGTTGGAGAATCTGGGAATCCAGTTGGAAGTGGCGCATCGGCTGCGTATCGCCAAACGAGTTACGGACTGAACAACTATTTATCACGAAACTATTCACCGATGGTCGCGCTTGGTGCTGCCGGGTCTGGCGTTGATTCGATGAACGGCATTCGCGATCCAAGCAAAATTGTTTGCTTTCTACTTATGGCTGAAGAAGGCGCATTCGCCGCCGCGGATCATCCCCATATCGAAGAGTGGTGTCCACTTTCGGTCACTGATGCGCCGAAATTTGCATCGAGCCAAGTTGCAATCAATGCTGCAGATCGGCAAGCGCCAACGCGTCCATCGAAATCAAACTGGAGTTTTCTCGATGGACATGTCGCCACAATGGAATTTGACGATGTCTATGAGGACTGCGAACACAATCGATTTGATCCAACATTGCAATGAAAGATGAACAACAATGAATAAGTCCACCACAAATTTTCTGTGTTTCATCGTGATCCTTGGAGCGTTCACATCAAAGATTTTTGGCCAGCATGTTGGCGATATCGGTGTTGACGCGAACGCTGCGGGACAATTGACAACCCACATCGTCGCGGATGGTGGACTGGGAGAACCTCGGCGCGTTTTTTCGGCACGATTTGGAGACACCGGCGTTGCAAACTTCACGGCAAATCCAGGATTCGACGCCTTCCCAAGTGCATTTCATCCATCATTTCGAATCGGCTTCAACATGCGCTCGCCACTTCTTGTTTGGAATGGAAATGGATTTTCGCAAACTGATTCTGGCGGACCTACTTTGGGCGAGAGAGTCAAAATGTCTTTTCTTACTGCGAATGTCACGACTGCTGCAGTTCCTGTCGCCGGTTTTTCGCTTGCAGTCCAACCCGATGGTGGATGGCATAGGCACTTCTCATTCAGCATTCTTCCAGCGTCAGGATTCACTACCCCAGATGCAGGAATCTATTTGCTGGAACTTGAGTTGTGGCCAACCGATCCATCACTTTCTACGAGCGAATCATTTTGGATCGTGATGAATTATGCATCGAACACAATCGATCACGAATTGGCGCAAATCTGGGTCGAAGACAATCTGGCTGCGAATCCATGTCCGGCAGACTTTGATCACGACAGGATTGTCGGCGGACCAGATCTTGCGACCATCTTGAGCAATTGGGGTGGATCAGGAACAGGCGACATCGATAGCAGTGGATTTGTTGACGGCTTCGATCTGGCGACTCTTCTGAGCGGTTGGGGAGCATGCCGATGAAATCCACCAAACAATTTTATGAATCACAAATTGCTTCATTCCCTTCACCTTTTTTACAGGGGTTTTTATGAATCGCATTTCTCAATTTTCACAGCACATCATGACAA
>JBEELA010000088.1:0-4071 GCA_041168365.1 Planctomycetota bacterium | reverse complement strand
CCAATGAGCGTGATCACAGCACTTCGCAGATTTGATATGGAAAGCGGCTCGACTCTTTCCCCAGATCAGCGCACGTCATTGATTACCGAAATCACGAAACTCGAACAAACCTATTTCGGCCGAAGCGAGTCGATCGACGCGTTGCAAAATGGCGAGGCGACTGAGCAACTTCGTGGTGCGATTAAACGGTGGCTCAACCTCGTTCATTGAATAAACGAGCTGCAGTTCGAGATCTCCTTACCAACTACTTCTTTTTAGTGGCAAGTTCTACACGCGAAGCTTCATATTCATCAACGCCATTGGAACTTTGAATGCTTTTTGGATTGATCACCAGAAGGTCCACACCTGTCGCAACGATCTTCGAGCAATCCGATTTCGTATTGATGATGTACTTCTTTGCTCCGAAATGTCCAAGTATTCGCTGTCCTTTGCTCATTGCCTCACGAAGTTTTGCCTTTTCCAAGTTCTTACGCTTATTCATTTCGTCTTTGATTCTCGCAATTACCTTGCTGATGTCGCCTCGTTGATTCGTATTTTCTTGCATCAATCGTCGATATTCGGCATCGGACATACCTCGGTCCGTGTCATTCCGCTTATCTAACTCTTTCAGTGCATCAAGAAGTTTTCTTGACTGCTCTTCAAGTCTTTTTATTTCTTTTTTGTCAGCGCTTTCCAGACCTTTGAGTTCGTTCGCTTCAGCTAGTAATTTTAAGTTGTCTGGTATTTTAGAAAATGAATCAACAGTAAAAACGATGTCTCCACCCACAGAGACTGGTGGAGCAGGCTCTTCAACTGGAGGATCACTCTTTGTTGATATATCTGTATCGGAGGGCCTTCCATTTGGAAGAGTCTGCAAATTCTGAAGAGCAGAATCAACTCGAGCCATATGTTTTTCTAAATCATTAACTCTTTTCTTGAGTTGATTTATTTCTTTCGCATAATCATCAGCCGGCGATGTGACTGTCATCGCATCGACTCGCATAACCGAATAACAGATCAAACTAGCCATCCCGAGAACAATGACAAATCCGAGCCTTTGCGTCTGCGTCTTATCCATAAAATTTTCTCCAGTAATTGACTCACCCCGAACAAGAAGTGCTTGGCACTAAACTTACTGAATGTACATGACTCGACTATTCAGATTATTGAACATTTGTCTTTTTCTCGCGATTTGCATCATCAGCCTGGCTTCTGTTGGCTGCAAGACACTTCCAGGAAAACTGCTTGTCATCCAATCGACTTATTCTCCGCCAGTAGTGCCAGCGGATCCGAAGGGTCAGTACGAAATCTCGGTCTTTTTCACTCTTCAAAATATTGGAGAGAATTCCATTCAAGTCCAACGACTACGAACAAGTTCCAGCTCTTCTATGACGAGCGAGCCCACAGTTCCTTGCAATATTGATCCCGGTCAAACCATCAAGGTTTCATTCAACGCAACAACAATCGAGCAAAAAGTGACTCGTTATGCGTGGGTAGAGACAAGCAGCGATCGAGTTGAGCTGAAAGTGACTTTGGATCCAAAGAAAATGCGTGCGGCAGTGGAAGCAGCAAAGCAAGACAAATAGTGCGATGAAACTGATCAACACTTGCAGTTCGACGCGCACGGTTTTCGAGCCGTTACATCGAGGCTGGTAATGAAATCGCTTGGCTTACTCCCCGGCGGCAGCGCTTCGACGATCTTGCGATACAGCGGATCTTCCCAGTTTGTCAGTGCGTCGATGTAATGAGACTTTGGCGTGAGCACGATTTCAGAAAGTCCCGCCGCAATCGCCTGAGCGCGTGTTTCGTCGACAAGCACTGCGCCAGCAACGCAACCGACGAGCGCCTCGACATCTCGCAGCACGGCTTCTGGCAGTGGGCGCAGAAGTGCAAGATCTGAAACCGCCACACGACCACCAGGCTTCAGCACACGCGCGATCTCTCGCCATACTTGATTCTTGTCTGGCGAGAGATTGAGCACACAGTTTGAGATAACCACATCAACGCTTGCGTCCGCCACTGGAAGATGCTCAATCTCTCCAAGACGAAACTCGACATTTGAAAGACCCGTGTTCTCACTATAAATCGAAAGATTGCGACGAGCTTTCGTGATCATGTCGGGGGTCATGTCAACACCGATGACCTTTCCAGTTGAACCAACCTTGGGACCCGCAACAAAGCAATCAAATCCACCGCCAGCGCCAAGATCAAGCACAACTTCGCCCATTTTCAGCGATGCGATTGCCGTTGGATTTCCGCACGAAAGCCCCATGTTCGACTCGCTTGGAGTTGCGGAAAGTTCACTCTGCGAATAGCCGATCGCCTGCGCAAGAGCTTCTGGAGTGAATGTCGCAGGACCACAACATCCTCCACCAGCAGTTGGTGAACAACAAGCGTTCGGGGCCGCAATAACGGATGACCATGAACCGCTCTGTGCAATCCGCGAGTACCCCTCACGCACTTGCTCACGAAGAGCATCGTCCGTGACGGTCTGATTGGCATTCGCATCTTGACTTGCATTATTATTTTGCACAACAAACTCCTTCGCGGCTATGCCGCATGTTGATGAACCGGGCAGGAAGATTCAATCGCATTGGCGATCGAGCGAAACATTTCACACAGTACGCCGTACTTCACACAATAACTGACAGTTCGCCCTTCTTTGACGACTTCAAGAATGCCTGCGCGTTCAAGCAGTTGCAAATGACGGGATACAACAGAGAGATCGACAGAGCAACACTCGGCAACCTCACCCACTAGGCACGACCGCCCGCATTTGATTAAACATCCAAACAATCTCACACGAGTGGGATCTGAAAGCGCCTTAAAAAGATCTGGATCAAGCAGATTGTCGATCGGCCGACAGCACGCCGAGGCTTGTTTGGGAGTCATCTGAGATCGTTTGCGTACTTGCGTCATAATGCAAGTATATGTTTCCCAACATAGAAATCAAACACAATTTAGCCATGTCATGCATAAATATTTTAAATTGATCGGTCAATAATTGCATAACTCAGATCGATTCATAAGAATTTATTGTGCTTTTCTAATCTGTTCACTTGCCGTTTGAGAGAATTTATTTTGTGTTTGGGATTTTTGTGCTATAGTCTTTTCACCCCGCCGGTAAGCCTCAGGTTGCAGCATTCTGCTTGCGACACTTCTCTGGGATTCAGCCGGCAACTTTTGGTGGCGCATCGGAAGCGCCCCATCAGTGCCAATAGGCCTGATTCTGCTTCTTCCCGGCTCGTCCGCGGTGGTGCCAGATCCGTCCAGTACACAGACCAACGGTCTCCGAATAGACCAGTGGTTAGAAAGTTGTTTTCATTTTGTCACACGACACTGTCTCTCAAGTCTCTCCCCCGTCCGCATTCTCTTCACTCAACTTGGTCAAGCCATTGCTCGACGCTCTCAACGCCGAGGGTTACACCACGCCAACTCCAATTCAAACGCAAGCAATTCCCCCTGCGCTTGAAGGGCGCGATGTCTTAGGCATTGCACAAACAGGAACTGGCAAAACAGCAGCGTTTGCGCTACCAATTTTGAACCAACTCATTGGCAAATCAACACCAGCAACTCCGCTTTTGCACGGGCGTGCACCACGCGCATTGATCTTGGCGCCAACTCGCGAGCTCGCCGCACAAATCGGCGAGAGCTTCGCTGCGTATGGCCGTCGAACGCAAATCAAATGTGCCGTTGTCTATGGAGGCGTCGGACAACGACCTCAAGTGAATGCACTTCGTAATGGCGTTGACATTCTCGTTGCAACCCCAGGACGTTTGATGGATTTGATGCAACAACGACTCGTTGACCTTCGATCAATCTCATTCGTTGTGCTTGACGAAGCAGACCGAATGCTTGACATGGGTTTCATCGATCCGATTCGCCGAATTATGGCGGTCGTCCCAACCAAAAGACAAACGATGCTTTTTTCAGCGACGATGCCGAGCGAGATCAAGCATCTTGCAGATTCTTTTATGAAGGATCCTGTACGCGTTGCTGTCACCCCTGCTTCGTCAACAGTCGACCGTATCGAACAACATCTCTATCAGGTGTCGACTGCGCAGAAGACTCAGTTGTTGCTGTACGTGCTTG
>JBEELA010000087.1:0-5268 GCA_041168365.1 Planctomycetota bacterium | reverse complement strand
TTTGATTCCTGCCAAATCGATCAACTTTCCTGCACTTTCGCGTTTTCCTGTGGATGGATCGATTGGATTCTTGAACATACAACCTGCCGATCGATCGCCCATTGGCTGCGTACGCTTTTTGTATTCAAAGACTTCTTTGACATGCGCACGAAGTGCAACGGGATCTGTTGAGCGAAGGTTGCAGTGCGCGGCAATGACAATGCCGGCAGGCAACGCACAGTGTCGATATCCAAAGTCCAGATCAGCAGCTGTCAGCGTGCAAAGTCTTCCGCTCATCGTCATCAGTTCAATCGAGTGAATGCTCTGTGCGGTGTCGCCATACGAACCGCCTGCGTTCATGCGAACTGCGCCACCAATTGTGGCCGGAATTCCAGCAAGTTGCGAAAGTCCAGAAAGTCCGCGGCGTGCAGATTCTTGAACGAATCCCATCAGATCGACGCCTGCGCCGATTCGCGTGGGATTTCCATTATCAAGATCGTTCCAGAGTGTTTCTTGAAAAGCAGGTTGATTCAAGCGGATGACGACGCCATCAACGCCTTCATCTGCGACAAGAAGATTTGCACCCGAACCCAGCACGCGCAGTGGAATTCCACTTTCGTCACAGCGCTGACAGAGCAATTGAAGCGCCTTGACGCTCTTGGGAGAAATCAGCGCTTCAGCGCGGCCGCCGGTTTCGTACCAAGTCAACGGACCAATCGGAGCATCGAGAGTTGCTTCAACATCAAGGTCGCTCCAGAGTGTCTCTTTGACAGTGATCAGTGTGCTCATTCGTCGCTCACTCGTTTGGACTCGCTGCAGCGCGCGGCGGTATCGAAGCTGCTCGATTTGTTTGTTGAGCCAGAGCCTTCACAAAGTCGTGACCGATTTTCCAAACCGGGCCCGCTCCCATCACGACGATCAAGTCGCCATCTTGCGCCTGACGATGCAAGAATTCGCCGATCTCTGAGAAGTCATCAATTGCCCGAGCATTCGTTCCCTTGGCATTCAAACGCGCAACAAGATCCGCTGAAGAAACGAGCGTTCGTTCGATCTCGCTATCGCGTACAAAATAAATTGGCGGCACAATCACCAAGTCAGCGTGAGAAAAACTTTGCGCAAATTGTTCGAGCAAGAAACGCGTTCGACTGTGTTGGTGAGGCTGAAAAACACAGATGATTCTCCGCGGATTCTCAGCGTTTCTCAGCGCAGTCAACGTCCGTTCACACTCGGTTGGGTGGTGGCCATAATCGTCAAAGACTCGAACACGTGCGCCGGTGTCTGTCACACATGCACCTAAATATTGCATGCGTCGTTCGACACCAGCGAAACTTTCAAGAGCGTGCTTGATTGCCGAAGGCGTGGCCCCTAGCCAAGTCGCCAAGATCGCCGCGGCGGCGGAATTGAGCGCGTTGTGTTCTCCAGAAAGTCGACCCCGCCACGAAAGTATTTCTTCGTTTCGATAGCAAATGCTTGTCGCATTTGTTGATGGCTCATATTCGACCTTGTAATCCGCAGTTGGCGACCAACCGAATGTGCTGACAGCGCACTGCAGCCCGCTTGCAACAGCTCGTCGATGCGCGCCTTCGTGAGCAATCAATAATCTGCCGCCAACTGCTTCAGCAGGAAGATTTCCAGCAAAGACCCGAAAGGACTTTACGATCTCGTCAAGAGACCCATACACATCAAGATGATCTTCTTCGACATTGTTGATCAGCGCCATCGTCGGCTGATGCGAATGAAACGAGCGATTGAATTCACATGCTTCGGCGACGAAAATCCCCGGTGTTCCAGCAAGGAGACCGCTTGGAATTGTTTCGCTTCCAGTTCTCGTGCCGCCACCATTCAGTTGCGGACAATTTGCGCCAACGATCACCGATGGATCTAGTCCAGCTTCGATCAGCAGATGCGCCAGCAATGCGGTTGTCGTGCTCTTGCCGTGGGTCCCTGCGATCGAGACTCCTGTTCTGCCAGATTGAGCCCATCCAAGAGCCTGCGCATATGTCATCGTTTCGATTTTCATCGATTGCGCTTGAACCAGTTCCGGGTGATCGGCAGCGACGGCGGCGGAATAGACAACCAAGTCAATTTCGGGCTTCAATTGAAGAGGAGAGTTGCCGATAGAGACAGAAATTCCAGCAGTTCGAAGGGAAGTTGTTGTATCGCTTGCAGACTGGTCGCTTCCGCTGACAGTGGCTCCTCGAGACTTCATCATGAGTGCAAGTCCGCTGGTTCCACAACCTCCGATACCAATAAAATGGACGTGACGACCATCAAAAATTGCCGCATCCTTGCGCGCGTTCATAGGTATTGGAGAGTATCGGCAGAAAGCCTCTTGCGCCTTGGAAAACCACTCACGCTTTGCATGAATTTCGCAGCGTGCTCCCTGCACCATTGTGGTCTCTTCGTACACTCGTCCCTAATCATGGCAGATGCTCAAGATCTCGTCCGCGCGCAGGTGCTGATCGTCGATGACGAGAAGGATCATGCCGAAACTATGGCCGAAGCGCTCCACAAGCCTGGTCATATTTGCACCATTGTCAACAGCAAAAAGGCTGCAGAAGAGGAACTTCGCCACGGAAATTTCGACGTTGTCGTCACGGACCTTGTGATGGAAACCCCTCGCTCTGGGATGGAAGTTCTGGAACTTGTTCGGCAGGTCCAGCCCGATGCCGCAACGATCATGGTCACTGCTCATGGCGACATTCCCACTGCGAAAGAGGCTCTGCGAGGTGGGGCGTATGACTTTATTGTCAAGCCGCTCGATCTGGTGGTCTTTCGCAATTTGGTTCAGCGAGCCGCCGAATCGGTGCTGCTTCGCCATCAAAATGAAAAGTTGCGCGGTCAGGTCGATGCTGCTTATGGATTTGAAGGAATCATCGGCGAATCAGCTGCAATTCGGCAGGTCATCACATCAATCCGTCAAGTCGGACCCACCAATATTCCAGTGCTGATTTCTGGCGAAAGTGGGACGGGCAAGGAATTGGTGGCGCATGCGATTCATCAGTATTCCAAGCGCAAGGAGCGACGATTTGTTCCTTTTAATGCTGCAGGACAAGCGGAAAGTTTGCTCGAGGACCAACTCTTCGGCCATGTCCGTGGGGCATATACCGGTGCGGATAAGGATCGCGAAGGAGTCTTCGAATATGGCGATCGAGGCAGTGTTTTTCTTGATGAAATCGGAGATACGCCTCTGTCGATGCAGCCCAAATTGCTGCGCGTGCTTGAAAAGGGGGAGATCGTTCGCTTAGGTTCCAACGATGCACGCAAGGTCGATGTTCGATTCATCAGCGCGACCAATCGCGACCTGCGAACCATGATCAAACAAGGCCAATTCCGCGAGGATTTGTTTTACCGCCTGCGTGGAGTCGAGATCAATATCCCGCCGCTGCGCGAACGGCGCGAGGATATTCCGCTGTTGGTGCGACACGCTCTTGGTCGCTTTGCCCGCGAATTGGATCGAGTCATTCCAACCATCAGCGAGCCCGCGATGCTGCGCCTCGTCGCTTTTCAATGGCCCGGGAATGTGCGCGAGTTGATGAACATTGTGCACCGAATGATGGTCGGGAGTTCTGCGAATGTTCTTGATGTTCAAGATGTGCCCGCCGAAATTCATGTCACTGATAGCGATGACGCTGCGATGGGAGTTTCATCTGGCTTGGGTGGACTTGCGGGATGTGGCTTGGGAAGGCTTGAAAAAGAGGCGATTCGGCAAACACTCGCGATGGCCGAAGGAAATCGCGAAAAGGCTGCGCAAATGCTCGGCATTGGCGAGCGAACTCTCTATCGAAAACTCAAGGAGTACGGACTCCGCTGAAGGCGGAACCCTGCCGTCATGCCCTGGATTCTATTTCGCCATTTTCTTTCAGAGTTGAGCAAGGTCTTACTGCTGACAACAGTGATTATCGTTGTGGTCGTCGCCTTTGGCGCGGTCATCAAGCCTTTAACTGGAAATCTCTTGGGACCTGGTGGCATTCTCAAATACATTTTTCTTGCGATGGTGCCGATGTTGCAATATGCACTACCGTTTTCTGCGGGATTTACAGCGACGATCGTCACACACCGCTTCGCATCGGACAATGAAGTCCAAGCAATGTCAGTCAGCGGCATTTCTTATCCTGTGATTCTGTTGCCGCAAATTTTTCTGGGAGCCGTGCTGACTATTTTCATGTTCTTTCTGGTGCAGACGGCGATTCCGCGATTCTTAGGGCTGATGTGTGATGTCATTACCCACGATGCCGCACAGGTGTTCGTCAGCACGATTCGATCTGGAGAACCCTTCCGTGCAGGGAATTTCATGATCTTTGCTGACCGAATTGCAATGGACGACACGGTCACCGATCCATCAATGCAGCGGGTGCGAATGGAAGGGGTTGCTGCAATCGAAATCGACGCAGCAGGAAAACTTGGTACAGAATTCGTTGCTCGCAGCGGTTCTGCCGATTTGTACACAACACAGAGTGATCTGATCGTCAACGTCGCATTCCGCGATGCAACGGTCCTGCGTCCAGGGGAATCGACAGTTGCATTCATGTCACTCGTGCAGCCAATGCCAACACTCATTGACGTGGGATGGGAGCGAAGCCCAAAGTATTTACCTTGGTCGGAATTGCTTGGAGTGGTACGGGATCCATCGAAAGGTGCAATGGTGGTCATCGAGCAGAACAGGCTTGAGCAATCGATCGCTCCAGCACTGCTGATTGAACAACTCGGCGCAGAACTTGCCAAGTCAGGAAGTGCTCGTCTCTATTGCAAGGAAGCAAATCGAGTTTATGAAATTCATGATGCAATGCTCGGTGGAAATGGATTGATTCCGATTCCTCCTGCGAAGAGGTTCACTGTGATCGAATTGGAAGGACAGAATCCTCTTCGCGAAGCAGCGACAGTTTCTGCGCAACTGATTGCGACTGTAAACGCTGATGGAGCGGCTGGATTGTCTCTCCTTGATTTGGTCTTGAATGAACCGCGAAGCCGCTCGCTTCGCGCAGAAGATGATCGAATCGTTCGCTGGCCATCGAGAATAGTTGGTCTTTCGAATGAAAATGATCCAATTGCCCTTTCATCACAAGAATCTATTGAAGCAGTTCGCCGGATATCCATGCAGACCTCTCCGCCACTGAATGCATATGCGCCAGTCGCAAAGAGTTTCATTTCACGCATTGAACACGCCATGTCAGAAACTTTTTACGAAGCTCTGTCGCATATATGGATGCGATTCGCACAGCCGATCAGTGTGTTGCTGATGCTGGTTTTGGGAGGGATTCTGGCGATCTGGCGGCGAAATAGTTTGCC
>JBEELA010000086.1:0-4576 GCA_041168365.1 Planctomycetota bacterium | reverse complement strand
CGATGCAGCCGTGCTTGATCCGCTCGTCGCAGCAAACGCGAAACTCTCTGCGCCCAATGAGAAAGCAGCTGGGAAGTCAGGGTCGAGCGGAAGAGGCTGGTCGAAGTAATCGCTGCGGTCTCGAAGTGCGAATCCTAGAATTCGCGCTCGATCGTTGCGTCGGCGATGGACCAGAGCAATTGACGAGCAGGACTTTCAGCCAAAATTGAAAGGCGCGCTTTGGCTTTGTTGACGAACTCGGCAGCCTGTTCTCGCGCTGCTGCGAGTGATCCGGTTGATTCGATCAAACGAAGAAGCGTCGGCACATCGCATTGTTCGATCGCTTGAATAGTCGATTGACGAATTTCCCCAGTGCAGCGAGTCAGATGCGTCACCAGCGGGAGCGTGAATTTTCCCTTGCGTAAATCAATTCCGAGTGTCTTGCCAACAATTCGTTGTTCACCGACCAAATCCAGTACATCATCCTGAATCTGAAATGCAGTTCCAAGTTCCTCGCCATACAGACGGAGTTCCTCGCACACTAAAGGCGTTGCTCCCGCCAATCGCGCGGCCAATCCACAACAAGCACCAGCAAGAACACCAGTCTTGCGACGAATGATCTCGAAATATGTCTTGGAATCCAAAGTCAGATCACCACGATGCGAAAGTTGAAGTATCTCGCCACTGCAGAGGCGAGAAGTCATTTCTCCAAGCGCACTATTCAACCATGATTCGCCGACAGAAGAACAGAGATGAAACGAACTTGAGATGAGGAAATCTCCAAGCATCACAGCAGTCTCGTTGCCACGCAAACTATTGACAGTCTCACCGCCTCGGCGCAAATCTGCTTCGTCGAGCACATCATCATGAACAAGCGTCGCCATATGGATCATCTCGACAACAGCTCCAAGTGTGTCGAGGCTTTCATCAATCACATGATTCGCAGGACTGACGAGATTGAAAAGTGGATTCGCACGCACGGCCAAACCAGATGCGATCACTAATGTTGGCCGAAGCATTTTTCCGCGATAATTTTCGACATGCCGTGACAAAATATTGACGGCTGGCAGGTCGCTGACAAGTTCCTGCTCGAATCGCTTCGCAACAGCGCCTAACCGAGCGGCAAGGGTCGGCAATAACAAATCAGTTTCAGGAAGAAGACTCATCACTTTACAATACTAGGGTGATGCCAACGAAAACGCAGAACAATGTTTGACAACAATCAGGCCTATTTTTCCGCGGCGATATAGACAATCCAACCCTCACACGCTTCACCGCGATGCGACGGCTTAAACACGCCATTGCCTTCTCCACTCTTTCTTTCCGTTCCTTCCCAATAGACCACGGGCCTATGGAATCCAGCTTCAATCAGCACTTCTTTGATTTCTGGCAAAGTCCAAAGTCTCCACTCATAGGTAAATGCGCGGCGAATTTCGCTACCGTCTGGAAAGCGAAAGTGAATGTGATTCACGACATGATGCGTGATGGGATTGATCTTGGCCTGATGCCAGACATATGTAAAACCATCCAGCGAGCGATCTTCTTCGCCAACCGCCCAAGAACCAGATCCACCATATGCATCGACGAAAATCATTCCACCATCCTTAACGTTCTTGCGTGCATTGGTGAAATATTCCAGCAACTGAGCTCTCGTATGAAAAACGAAATAACTGAAATTGAGCGCAAGCAAAACATCCGCGCCTTTCGTGCGTACACGATTGACATCGCCCTTCTTCAATTCAATTCGCTTGCGCTGATCCGCTGAAAGCGTCAAGATTTTTTCGCGCCCACGGCGCAACACTTTCGCGTCCAAATCGACGCCGACAGCAGAATTGGTTGCGCGCCACTGAACCCATTCGCGAGACATCAGACCAGTCCCCGAAAAATCTTCACGCAAAGTATGCGGTGTTCGATTGAGCCGCTTACGAAAAACGCGGTCAATCATGATGCAATCAGATTCAGTCCCTTGAACGGAGAGTTCGTAGAGTTCGTGCTTATCTGAATTTTTTGCGGTTCTCCATGCTTTCCTGCTGGAGTTGGTGCTTTTCTTCTTCGCCATTGGGCGTCGGAGTCTAGTGTGTCACAGCGCGCTCTGGGGTGATATTCCTCAACCAAATGAAAACTTCCGAACAATCTGGCTTATCCGTTGCAATTCGGACCAAGAGTGTCGCCCACTTTCCATCAGCATCGAAGGTGAACTCTGGAATAGGAGTTGTCGCGACCGCAAGCGTTTCAACTTCCTCCCAGTTGATTGAGAGCGCGTGTTCTACTGCCGCTTGGGATTCTCGCTGAATAACGACTGCTGGGTACGACTGCAGAATTGTGAATTTCTGATCAGTCAATGACTCAATCTGAAAAGTTCCTTCGGGATTGACTCCGCGAGAGATTCCACTTGGGGACGACCGCAGCGACGAGCGAACTTCGTATCGAACTTGGACTCGACCAAGAGGCTGGAAATTCTCATCAATAAATCGGATGAATTGTTGCTTGCGCCCCTGCCCCCAAAGCTCGAGGCGAACATTCACTTTGATTTCTTGACCGGGAGCAATCACCGTGTTGGGCAGCAGATCAGGAATGGTGCAGCCACACGTTGCGACGAAACTACGGATTCGAATTGGCTCGACCGTTGTGTTGCGCAGCACCATAGAAATTGGCGGTGGCATTTCGCACTGAGACACCGCTCCGCAATCAATTTGTGATGGGACAATGGACAAAGGTTGCGATTCAACATTCTTAGAAGAATCGGCAACCGATGTGTTGGGAACATTTGCGCATCCCAGCAATAAATGCGAGAGGATCACAAGCCCGACTGGCAATAACACAACTGGCAATCTCATACGGAAGAAGCGTACTGCGAAATGAATTGGTTTTCCAAAAGACAATCAGTAACAATCAGTAACGATAGATCGCAGCTTTGTAAGGACCATCCACTGGAATTCCCATGTACTGCGACTGTTTTTCGGTCATCTTGGACAATCGAATGCCCAGTTTGTCCAAATGCAGTCGAGCAACTTTCTCATCAAGAGACTTTGGAAGCGTGTAGACCTTCTTCTCGTATTTTTCTGCGTTTGCATGCAGTTCAATCTGCGCGAGAACTTGGTTGGCGAAGCTGGTGCTCATCACGAATGATGGATGTCCAGTTGCACAACCAAGATTGAGGAGTCTTCCTTCAGCAAGCACAATGATCGATCGACCTTTGGAGATGACCCACTCGTCCACCTGTGGCTTGATATTCACTTTGCGAACTCCTGGGAGCGCAGCGAGTGAAGCCATATCGATTTCGTTATCGAAATGTCCGATGTTTCCCACGATCGCCTTGTCCTTCATTCGCTTCATTAAGTCCGCGGTGATGACATTGCAATTTCCTGTTGCGGTAATGAAGAGATCTGCGGTCTCGACAGCATCTTCGACGGTGACGACTTCGTAACCTTCCATAGCTGCTTGCAGTGCGCAAATCGGATCGATTTCTGTCACCTTCACACGGCAACCTTGGCCACGCAGACTGTGCGCGCAACCCTTGCCCACATCGCCGAAGCCGAACACGACAGCTGTCTTGCCACCCAACATCACGTCTGTGGCGCGCATGATTCCGTCCACACATGAGTGGCGGCAACCGTACAAGTTATCGAATTTGCTCTTCGTTACAGAGTCATTCACATTGATCGCAGGGAACAAAAGTTGCTTTAATTCCTGCATCTGACCAAGTCGGAGAACACCTGTTGTTGTTTCCTCGCTTACGCCGCGCACACTTGGTGCGATGCGTCCAAACATGCCAGGAAAATTCTTCGACAAGTCATGCAAGAGTTGCAATACGACTTGAAATTCTTCACTGTCAGCAGTTGCAGGATTTGGAATTTCGCCGGCCTGTTCGAATTGAAGTCCCTTGTGAACAAGCATCGTCAAATCTCCGCCGTCATCGAGAATGAGTGTTGGTCCCTTTGCGTTCGGCCAATTCATCGCTTGATACGTGCACCACCAATATTCGGGGAGTGTTTCGCCCTTCCACGCAAAAACTGGAATGCCAGCAGGTTTTTCGATCGTTCCCTTTGGGCCAACAGCAACCGCTGCGGCAGAGTGATCTTGTGTCGAGAAAATATTGCATGACGCCCACCGCACTTCTGCGCCGAGGTCGACGAGAGTTTCGATCAACACCGCGGTCTGAATGGTCATGTGCAAAGAGCCAGAAATGCGTGCACCCTTCAGCGGATTCTTGCCAGCATATTCCTTGCGAAGCGACATCAGACCAGGCATTTCAATTTCAGCCAGTTCGATTTCTTTGCGCCCAAAGCGAACAGTTTCTTCCGACAAATCCTTGACATAAAATGGTGGATTCGCCGAGAGCGAGAGGTTTGTGTTCATGAAGTTGGTCATTTTTACGGGTGCAGATGCTGTTGTGGTCACTTGAAAGGTCCTTGTGAGAAGAGATGTTGCTGAACTATCCGTTTATCCGGATGGACGCATCATAGCCACCCGACCGCAAAAGTCCAGCCTTTAAGTTCGCTGCCTATGATGCAACTTTTACGCAACATCCACCCCCTCCGAAAGAACAACACAAATGAACAATATGAAATCCCGAATCATTCTCTGTGCAACGACC
>JBEELA010000085.1:0-4946 GCA_041168365.1 Planctomycetota bacterium | reverse complement strand
AAGCCGACATCACGCTTTCAGGACCTTTGGGTGATGTTGATGGCAAGCCAGTTCCGCTGCAGAGTCAAGTCAAGATGGTCTTTGATGCATCTGCGCTTGATGCGAAAAAGATTGGTAAAGGCGTGGGAGATTTGATAAAGATGTTTGGAAAATAAAACCCTGGAAATTCACTCGAGCCGACGACTACTCGTAATCACATTGGCTTTTCAGCAATCGTGTGATCATAGATTTCGAGCAACTTCGACTTATCGAAGATCAACTCTGCGCGAGTCAATCCTGAAACTTCATAGTGCGGGGTCAATTCGATCGCATCAACTGGACAAGCTTCTTCGCACATGCCGCAATAAATGCAGCGCAGTTCGTCGATATCAAATTGCTTGGGATATTTTTCGCGGTCTTCCCAAGGGCTTTCTTCAGCCACGATGTGAATGCAATTCGCTGGGCAAGCTGTCGCGCACATGAAACATGCAACGCATCGAACGCGACCATCTTCATCTTTATTCAAACGATGAACACCGCGGAAGGTCGGCCGAAACTGTCCGCCTTCTTCGACTGGTCGATCGTCGCGCTTCTGTTCTGGATATTGCACGACCCACAAGTTCTTTTTATTCGTTCCATCACGCCCGACATTTTCGAAAAAATGTCGCAGAGTTGTGCCGAGACCTTTGATGATGCTGGGGACGAAGAGACTCTCGCTCAACGTGAGAGGCTTCGGAGTGACATCGACAATTTGATCGTCTGGGATCGACATAGCGGGAGAGGATAGTAGCCACCGCTCTACTGCAGTGAGTCCTCGCCGAGAGTCATTACTATGCGCGCTTGGATTCCAAAGAGTCATCTTCGACTGGTTCTTCATCAAGCACGCGCGTGCAAGATGAACAGGCGCAGGTTCGTATCGGATGGAAAATGATGGGACTTGGCTGGCAATTCGTCACAGGAATGCTTGCGGGCGCCTTCTTTGGTTGGATCGTTGGAAGATGGTTGGGAGACGAAACTATTGGGGCACTCATCGGGACAGGTTGCGGATTGGCAGTCGCGACATACACGCTCATTCGCGGCGCTTTAAAGTTGAATTCTGCACTCGACCGAATGGACAAATCCAAAGGCACGAAACCGCCGCCGCTTCTGCAGGAAAAATGGAAGAACAGCGATGAAGAACATGAGTAATTTCACGCCAAATTCCTCGCCAAATCCAGCCCCTGCACCCACCACAAACCTCGGGCCAATGCTGAAAGTCCCTTGGCTGAAGATAATGTTTGGAATCATCGCTGTTGCATCCTTCGTCGCGATTTTATGGTCGGTTTCCGCCCCACTTTGGGGATGGGAAGGTTGGCAAATGGCTGCAAGAGCAGTGGTTGCGGTCTTGCCCGTGGCCCTTCTTGGGTGGGTGATCACCGCACCCTGGCGACCACGTTTTGCGATCGACCTCATCACGGTCTGGCTTGCGGGAACGGTCGTTCGCCTGCTGCTGACCCCTCTTGCATGCCTGGCGTTATACTCCCAAGCCCCCTGTGATAAAAGCCAGTTTGTGGTGGCGGTGGGGGCGTGCTACTTCGCAGTTGTTCTTGCTGAAGTGGGCATGATTGCCTTCAGTTTGCCTCGCGCCGCAGTCGGCGACGCGCGGCAATAAAATTTCCGACTTGAGGTGCGCGGCGAATGTCAGTTTTTCTAGCAAGCGAGTCAGATCCAATCGCCCACATTGTCGACAAGGGAGTCCTTGGATTCAGCTTATTTGATCAACCAGTCATGCTCAGCATGATCACGCTGATCGGTTGCGCAATTGTGCTTTATCTTTTGATGCACAAGGCCGCAAAGTCAATCGCAACGGGTCCTGTTGCGATGGGCAATCGTCGCTTCATTCCGATTGGTTCATTCGCAGCACTCGTTGAAGTTGTGATCGTCTATTTGCGAAATGAGATGCTCATTCCAGTGATGGGCGAGCGATTGACCAAGCGATATCTCTCATTCTTGCTTTCGCTCTTTTTCTTCATTTTAGCCTTGAATGTAGTGGGTTTGATCCCATTCGTTGATATCCAAGATGCGATCTATGGATTGATGGGTAAGAAATTTGATATTGCAGAACATGAAACCTCTGCAATCTTTGGAGGCGCTGCGACTGCAAGCATTTCAGTGACAGGTGGATTGGCTCTTGTCTCGTTCATCGTCATTCAGTTTCAGGGATTCCGAGAACTTGGAGTCAAAGGATGGCTGGAACATTTGTGCGGCGGACACGAACTGGTTCATGGTTCAATCTTTCTCTGGCTCGTCGTTCCAATCATCTTCGTTGTTGAATTTTTCGGCCTCTTTGTGAAGCCCGCAGCATTGGCGATTCGACTCTTTGCCAACATGGTCGCTGGGCACACGCTGTTGATCACCTTGACGATGTTCGGTGCGATGGCCATCAAGGCTGGCTTGGGCACATTTGCCGTCGGCGGCATCACCGCCGTCAGTGGTGTTGGCGCGATTTTGATCACATTCCTCGAAGTTTTCGTGGCTGTTCTGCAAGCCTTTATTTTCATGTTCTTGACCGCTGTCTTTATCAGCCTGATGGCTCATGAGGAGGAAGAGGGTCATTCTGAGCACGGAACCGATGACGGTCACGCCGCTTCTGTCACGACTGCCGCACACTAAGAGAACTCTGTATATTGTCCACCCCTTGCGGGCGATGTTCGCCAGCAAGTTTCATTCCTGAATCACGTATCAAAACTGCACTTAACCCACTGGAGAATCGACACCCATGAAGCTCGCTCATTTCACTCTTGCCTTGATCGCCGGAACAGTATTCGTCAACATCGCATCAGCTGCGGATGCAGTTGATCCAATCGCTGCAATCGCTGCTGCGAATTGGGGTAAAGCAATCGGTGCTGGATTGGCCTGCGGTCTCGCAGCAATCGGCGCAGGCGTTGGAATCGGTCGCATCGGTGGCAGCGCAGTCGAGTCCATCGCTCGTCAGCCTGAGATGGCGACACGAATTTTCATCAACATGATTTTGACCGCTGCTCTCGTCGAAGGTGTTGCACTTTTCGCCGTGGTCGCCGGATTCCTCAACTTCAAGTGATCGAACCGAGTTTCATTGTTTGCATGCCATTGCATGCATTGGCTTGGATTCCTTTGGAAACCTCTGAGGAGATTGTCTGATGTTGATCGCTTCTACTGATCCGCTCGCATTCAACTTGCTGCCGTTCGTCACCACAATCGTGGTGTTTTCGGTGGTTGCGATTGCGCTTGGGATATTTGTCTGGCCGAAAATCCTGAAGGGACTCGATGATCGCAATGCAAAGATCTTGCACGAGATCGAATCTGCAGAAGCAGCTCGCGCTGTTGCTGCAGCCAAGCAGAAAGAGTTCGAACAGAAACTTGCTGAAGCGCTTGAACAAGCTGCTCAAATGATCCGCGAGGCAAAGTCCGAAGCGGTTCGAATGGGTGACGAGATTCGGGCAAAGAGCGAAGCAGATTTGGCAGAACGCGCTCGACGCGCAGGCGAAGAAATCGAAAATGCGCGGCGTGCAGCCATCGCAGAACTCGAATCTCACGCAGCAACTCTGGCGGTTTCCATTGCTGGTCGCATTTTGAAGCGTGAGATCAATCCCGCAGATCAGAAGCGAATGATCGAAGAGTCGATGACAGGAATGTCCACAATGTCCACAATGTCTGGTTCAGGCAAGCGCAACTGAGTTTTTTATGATTGCCACTGATAAAATCGCCACCGTCTATGCCAACGCACTGTTGGAATTGGCTGTGAAAGAAGGCGGCAATTCTCGCGCCCAAGAAATTGGCGAAGAACTTGATGCACTCTGCGAAGTGATCGGTGCAAATAAATCATTCGTAGAATTTCTTGGATCGCCAGCGGTTGCTCGTGCTGCGCGAACTGCAACGATTGAACGTGTTCTGAAAGGTCGAGTCAGCGATGCGATCTATCGATTTGTGCGAATTGTGAATCACAAGGGACGCCTCGGTCATCTGCTTTCGATGGGGAAGGCATATGACACGCTTCTTCAGAAATTGTTCGGCAAGACAGAAGTCGATGTCTACACGGTGGATGGTCAACCGATGGGCGAAGCAACCGAAACATTGATGCGCGAGAAGTTGCGCGCGACCATCGGCAGCGAAGCGATTTTTCATTATTACGCCGAGAAGTCCATGATCGGTGGAATCAAGTTGCGCATCGCAGACCAACTTGTGGATGGATCGGTTGCGACTCAACTGCGTCGATTGCAAGAAACCATTATTGAATCTGGAGGCGCGGCTGTTCGCAGCGACTCAAAGAGATTCATCTCCTGAACTATTTTTTAAAGCTCGTTCTTAAGAGGAAACAACTATGAAGATCAAGACAGACGAAATCGCATCAGTCATTCGCCAAGAGATCGAACAATTCGGCAGCACGCTGGAAGTCAGCGATGTCGGACAGGTCGTTGAAGTCGGCGACGGAATCGCCAGAATCTATGGACTGGGCAAGGTCATGTCCGGCGAACTGGTTGAATTCGAATCACAAGGTGGAACGGTCATGGGCCAAGTGATGAACTTGGAATCTGACACAGTCGGCGCTGCGCTTTTCGGCGATGCAACTGGCGTTCGCGAAGGCGATACCGTTCGTTCGACTGGACGACTTCTGGAAGTTCCTGTTGGTCCGCAACTTCTTGGACGCGTGGTGGATCCGCTGGGCAAGCCGCTCGATGGTGGAGCACCGCTTGGAACAACTGAAACTGGAAAGGTCGACATCGTCGCTCCTGGAATCGCAGCGCGTCAGCCCGTCAAGGAACCGATGCAGTTCGGCATCAAGGCCATCGATGCGATGGTTCCCGTGGGTCGTGGTCAGCGCGAACTTGTCATCGGTGATCGCAAGACTGGCAAGACAGCCATCTGCTTGGATTGCATCATCAATCAACGACAGTATTGGGGAACTCCCGATGCAGTCGTATGCATCTATGTTGCAGTCGGTCAGAAAG
>JBEELA010000084.1:0-4096 GCA_041168365.1 Planctomycetota bacterium | reverse complement strand
GTTGACACGCGCTTCATCAAGAATGCGCCTGGCCTCGTTGACATTTGTTCCTTCAAGACGAACAACTAGTGGCACACGGAAACCAATTGTTTGCGCTGCTCCAACAATGGCCCGTGCGATGCGGTCACATTGCATGATTCCGCCAAAAATATTGACCAAAACTCCTTTGACACGATCATCGCTGAGAATGATTCGAAATGCTTCAGTGACGGCTTCTTCGGTGGCGCTTCCGCCGACATCGAGGAAATTTGCAGGTTCTCCGCCGTGTAATTTGATGATGTCCATCGTGCTCATCGCCAATCCTGCGCCATTCACGAGGCAGCCAATGTTGCCATCAAGCGCAACATACGAAAGTCCAAATTCCTGCGCGCGCATTTCAGCTGCGTTTTCTTCAGTTGGATCGTGCATTGCAGCAATGTCTGGATGCCGAAAGAGTGCGTTGTCATCGAAGTCAAACTTCGCATCAATCGCCATGACTTGCCCATCTGGATGCACGTCGGTGGCAGGAGTCAACACAAGCGGATTGACTTCAACCAAACTCGCATCCGTTGTGCGTTGCAGTGCGCTCAGTTTTGTGAAGACACTGATCGCTTGCGCAATTGCTTTGCCTTTGAATCCAAGTGCAAGCGCAACTTTACGGGCTTGAAATGGCTGAAGCCCAGCAACTGGATCGAGGGGAATTCTGATGATCGCTTCGGGACGCGTCTCTGCGACTTTTTCAATTTCAACGCCGCCTTCTGCACTGGCGATGAGAGTATTGGTGCGATTCGCACGGTCAACTAAGACGGCAACATAAAACTCGTGTGCAATTTCAACTGCATCAGCGATCAAGAGCCGATTGACTTCGAGACCCTCTGGCGGAGTTTGTGGACTTTTCATCCGATTACCAAGCATGAATTTCGCTGCGGCAAGAGCTTCGTCGATGGACTTCACAACTTTTACAAATCCGGCTTTGCCTCGACCGCCAGCATGCACTTGCGCCTTGACGACCGCCATTTTCGATCCAGATGCGAAGAGGGATCTTGCTGCAACGTGCGCCTCTTCAACGGTCGTGACCATCTTTCCAGAGGGGACTGTTATTCCGGCATTCGAGAGCAACTGACGAGCTTGGAATTCGTGGATTTTCATGGATTTGCAATTCTATCGACTTTGCGGGAGCAACGACGCATTCGCCACCATTCGATCGCGATTGGCAGAACTGAAACAAAAACGATTGCGATCACGACGGCTTCGAAATTGCGTTTGATAATTGGAATTTCTCCAAAGAGAAATCCAGCGCCAACCAGAAGGATCACCCAAAGAAAGGCACCAGTCACATTATAAAACTGGAATGTTCGAAATCTCATGACGCCAATTCCTGCGAAAAAAGGAGCGAAGGTGCGAACGATGGGAACGAATCGTGCCAAGACCACAGCCTTGGGTCCATGTCGTTGGAAGAACTCTCTTGTTCTCTCAAGATGCGCAACTCGCAAAAGAGGAATCTTGCCTGAAAATGCGCGGGGCCCAATCCATTTTCCGATCTGGTAATTGAGCAAATCTCCTAAAACTGCCGCGACGAAAATCACAGTTCCGCACATCCATGGATCGAGTCCTATTCGACGCGCGCAGATTGCTCCGACTGCGAAAAGCAAACTGTCACCAGGAAGAAAGGGAAAGATAACCAACCCTGTTTCGCAGAAGATGATCAAGAAAAGAAGTGCGTACGACCAAAGCCCCGCACCCTGAACGACTTCAGTCAGGAAAACATCCAGCTCTGTGAAAAGTCGAGGAAGTTGTTCGATCAAGCCATCCATGGAACTTCAAACATATCCTGCGATCACTTTCTTCAAACACAAGAAAACGGACAGGGCGGGATTCGAACCCACGGTAGGGGTATAAGCCCCTACATCGGTTTAGCAAACCGACGCCTTCAACCGCTCGGCCACCTGTCCAAGGATTGGAAGTGTATCAATCGATTAGGAATTCTTGCGATATGGAGGGCGCCGATTCGAGCGCACTTGGGAATTATCTCGGGATCGCAACACCAGAGAGCATCCGAACTTTATTTTCTGGCTCGCGGCGATGGCTTGCAAATGTGGCGTCACCAATTGTGCAGGGAGGATTGGATTCGATCAAATCCCTCTTCATTCCAGAACGTTCGAGCAAGATTCGCACAGCATCCGAGCAATTTGCAAACGCTTTGTGGGCAGAAGGAGAAGACCGCAGAGCCTCGCTGAGCCCTTGCTGAGTGAAGGCGTCCATGACATCTTCGCCGACCTCATACCGCTCGACGCTCGCGCAAGGCCCGATTGAGGCAATCATATGTTTGGGGTCAGCCCCAAATCGTTCGACGAGTGCTCGCAGTGATTCTCCAACAATGTTCAGGGCGATGCCTCTCCATCCAGCATGAATAGCTGCACAGGATTTGGATTTCAAGCAAACCACGAGCACAGGGCAGCAATCGGCGGTTGAGATGATTGGCACAATCAGAGGATCATTGGTGATGATCGCATCTGCAAGTTGCAGAGGGTCACCGTCGCACGTTGCAGCATCAACACATCGTGATCCATGCACTTGCTTTACTCGTGCCGCGCGCGCGTTGTGCGAGCCAAGGCGCTGTGCGATCCAATTCGAATCTGGCGGATCTCGTTTGGAAAACCAATGAGGGATTTGATGTGCTTGCAGGAGTGGGGAAATCCAACCCGACAGTGATTGAGATGTATTAACTCCGATGAGATTCATTGACATTCGGTAACGTCAATCAACGGATCGTTGTAGCGAACATCAATTTGGTCGACCCATATGGTCGATTGCCCCAGCCCACCAAATGGGAGCATCACAATTCTGACTGCAGCTGATGGAGTTCCAGAGTTATAAAAAACAAAATCCGAGGGGTTGTAACCGCAAGGCAGCGTAAAATTGAGTGGAGTCGCAACACCAGCTAAGTTTTGAATGTACGGAGGCATAAAACCCCATCGATTCGTAACGGGGTTGTAGATGAATGCAAGAACATAAGAACTGCTTGTTGAAATGGTAAGACCTGTCACGGATACTCCAAGCCGAAAGATTTCACTTGGGTTGGTGACGCTTAGAGCCTTTATCACCTGAATGTCAAGAATTCGATTTCCAGATGGGTAAAAGACACGTGGCCCAAGCCCAGAAGATCCCGATCCTGGTCTAGCAGTTTTAACCTTAAGGTACTTTTGGTCGACATCCGCAATACTGAGCGAAGTGACTGCCGTAATTGGAACTCCGCAGACAAGCTGAACATTTAGGCTTTCTGGATCGATGATTGTTCCGCCGCCTGCCGTCTGCACATTTCTTGCCATTTGAAGCAGATTTGGAAATCCACCGACATACGCAGTCGTTCCTACACCTGGGTCAAGTGTGTCTCCAAATTCTGCAACGCCAAAGGACGTTGGGGCAGCAAGACCCGACTGTGGGAAAACACTTTGATCGTTATTGACATTCGCAAGCAAATCGTGCATTTGCTGTGGAGTGAGCGGAAGTTCAAATGCAGTCTTTGAAAACGCTTGTATCAATGCCACAACGCCACCATTCTGTGCTGTTGCAGGGCTTGGTCCGCTCCATGTACCTGTATATGTTCGAAGTCGGTTCGTAGAATAAGCGTTGACTTGAGCATTCGATGTAGTAAGTGGAGCATTTACTCCGCAAAACAGATTGCCGTAACCCAAAGTGCAAACACCCTCGCCCCAACCAGAAACAGTAACTGGTCCCCCAGCAGCAGCAGCAGTGGTTGAATAATTGCTCACTGGGCATCGAGAATATGAAGAGCCAGGGTAGAAAGTTTTTTGTCCTAGAACCGCTTGGCCATTTAGGCCCTGAAGTCCAGTATCGTTTGGAATGCCTGGAAAAACTCCTCCAACAACAATGGCATTTTCAGTGCCAGGGATATTGCTCGCAATCACTTCTTCAGCGTTATTGCCTGCAGAGACAACAAATGTCACGCCTGATGCAATGCCTAAAGCAATAAGGTTCCCAGCAGCGAGTTGGGTTGTAATCGGTTGGTCATCGAAGGTCACAACAGGCATGACGATCACATTCCCAGGATTTGGGTCGAGGGTTGTTGGCGTAATCAAGTTTGCTACAGCATTAG
>JBEELA010000083.1:0-2802 GCA_041168365.1 Planctomycetota bacterium | reverse complement strand
GTGCAAATCGCGGCAAACTGAGAACTCCTTGCACGATGACTGGAACCTTATGAGCAAGCAATAAGTCAACGACAGCAGGCGCGCCTTTCCCTCCAACAATAATCGGCTTCATGCCGCGTCTTGTGGACCAGAGGATCGCAGATTCGATTTGACCCGCGCTCGCCGCTTCAATGAAGAGTGGACGAGATCCATCAAGCACATCTCGCAATCGTTCAAAGCGTAAATCAATCGACAACTTAGGGTCGGCAGCGCGCGCTTTCGAATATGCCTGAGCTGCATCGAAGAAATCATCAAAGGCACGAAGGGTGATGCGGCGTTGCTTTTCTTGCTCTTGGGCATTCTTTGTGGTGAACCACCGAGGCGCAGTCTCGGTTGATGGCCATTGAATGACTGTTCCAGCATCAGGCACGACAGCAAGATCATCCGTCGTCCAACCATTCAATCGAATCAAACTCGCTTCGCCACTTACGTTTCCACCCTGAGGAAAAACTAGAGCAAGCAACACGCCACCAAGTCGAGCGACTGGAATTAAGTTGCTATCAGGATTGACAGAAAGCCACGCAGCAACTTCTGGATGAAAGGGACCAAATTCAGTGCGGTCATCAGTTGCTCGCACTTGTTGGGTCTCGATCAATCCAAGGGTTGTCGCACTGGAGATAAATCCAGGCGTCAGGTGCATTCCCGTTGCGTTGATGCGCTGTGCGTTGGTCGGAGGCGCTTCTCCCTTTGGGCCAACTGGAGTTCCAGTTCCCACAGAGACAATCATTCCATTCTCCAAAATCACAAATCCATCTTGAATGACTGCAGCACCTTGGACGGCTGTATGAATGATCGCGTGCTCGATGATGATCGGCGTGGTTTGTGCAGGTGCGGGAACGATCGTGCTTTGCGCAAAGATTCCGCTGAGATGAATTGAAATGAAAACCGAAAGAAGAGGTGTCATCGTGATATTTCTCCACATCCACAGTCGCCTGCAGGACGAGCGGATCGACTGTCCACTCCACGCCGCCAAAGGTCCATCAAGTAAGTATCTCTCGAACTAAGCATGCTTTCACGAAGTCGCGTTGGGTGCGGCTTTGAAGCATCGGAATCGCTTTGCTCGGTTGGTTTTTTATCTATGTCGTTCTTTTCGGTCTTCTCATCGGGCTTGCCCTTTAATTGTGCTGCAGAAACAATCAATTGTTGACGAAGTGTTTCGCGTGGCGCGCGCGCGGCGAGATCATCAATGCGATCAAATCGCTTTGTCCCTTCGACCCAAGTTTGTTCGCAGAGGGCGAATGGACTGAGCGGATCGCCAGACCATAAAACGAGATCGGCATCTTTCCCCTGTTCAATACTTCCAGTTCGATCACCGATGCCAAGTTGTTTTGCAGGGTTGATTGTGACAAATTCAAGTGCGTTTGTTGGTGGCAGATTTCCATACTTCACAGCCTTTGCCGCTTCAGTATTGAGATGTCGAGCAAGTTCATTCGAGTCTGAATTGAAAGACATCAACACTCCTTGGTCACGCATCATTGCTCCATCCCACGGAATCGCATCCATCACTTCCATCTTGTATGCCCACCAATCACTGAAGCACGATCCGCCCGCACCGTGTCGTGCGATTGCATCGGCGACTTTGTATCCCTCTAAAATGTGCTGAAAAGTTCCGATACGAAATCCAAACTCATCAGCGAGGCGAATGAGCATCAGGATTTCATCTTGGCGATACGCGTGACAGTGGATGATTCGCTTGCCTTCGACAATTTCTGCAAGAGCTTCGAGTTCGAGGTCAACGCGCGGAGGGATGTGAGAAGCGCTATCCACACGAGTCGCAAATTCTTTTTGGGCAGCGCGATATTCGACAGCAGCACGAAATTGATCGCGCATGAATGCCTCGACTCCCATACGTGTCTGTGGGTATCGCCCATTTGGGCGAACGACATTCTCTCCAAGGGCAAATTTGATTCCAGGCTTTGCTGTTGACACCAGCCACTCAGCACTTGGCGATCCCCATTTCAGTTTCACCACACTGTTCTGCCCACCGATTGGATTTGCGCTTCCATGCAGTTGATTTGCGCAAGTCAATCCACCGGCGAGTTCGCGATACCAGCCAACATCAGAGGGATCGATGACATCATTGACTCGTACTTCGGAAGTGCACGCTTGAGTCCACTCGTTGACACCTCCATCAATTCCAGTGTGACTATGGCAGTCGATCAACCCAGGAGTGAGATGTCGACCAGCGCAATCGACAACCTTCGCGTCGCTTGGCACCGATAGATTTTTTCCAACTTGCACAATGATTCCACTTCGAATGATGACGTCGGTGTCTTCAAGAATTCCAGCGGGGGTACTTGTCCAGACTGTTGCTCCACGAAAGATCACATTTTCTTTGGTGGGAATTGCGGAATACCCAAAGTCGCCAAACGGAAACGTCAAAGGGACATCTGGTCGAGTCGGGGGCTTTGCTGGTGGATTCGCCGGTGCTTTTTCTGTCGATTGATCTGCCGTTTTTTCATCACTTGCAACTTTCACCGCCTCTGCTTGAGCTGGAACAGCAGAGAACAATGTAGAAATTCCATTTGCAGGCAGAGCTTCTATTGTCAGGCGATCGCCATCTGCACGCAGTGTGCAGCGCAAGGGCCCTGCCATACCTAGAGCCTCGCCATCAACTACGAATCCACCACGCAACCGATCGAGTGAAACATTACTTGCACTTGTTGATGTCTTGGTTGCATCTGCTGCCGTTGCCTCAAACACGATCGTTCGCTTCTTCGCATCAATCACGACGATGCGTGCTGACCCATCAAGAAGCGTGAG
>JBEELA010000082.1:0-6076 GCA_041168365.1 Planctomycetota bacterium | reverse complement strand
CACCAGAAGCGCCTGCACCAGAAGCACCAGCACCAGAAGCACCAGCACCAGAAGCACCAGCACCAGAAGCGCCTGCTGGCGGAAAGCCGTAATCCCAAATGATTCGATCGATGACCGGATTCGGCATCGCACAAGCCGAAATCGATGGAGCGCTTGTTGCAGTCGAAGTCCGTTCTGTCAATAATCGACATTTCAAATGCACGCTTCGAGTGCCTGAAGATTTCACTGTTCTTGAAGCAGATATTGAAGCGCATGTATCGCGCCGCCTTGTTCGTGGCAGTGTCATCGTGACAGTGAGAGTTTCCAATGCTGCAGCGCAAATAACGACACGCATCAATGGCGTTCGCTTGAATGAGTATCTCGCACAACTCGCCGCTGCACTTGGATCAGAAGAAGCATCGCGTATTGATCGTGGCCAGTTACTGCTTCTTCCAGGTGTTGTTGTCGAAGATGGTGGCGCAGTTTTTCTTGAACACCTCCGCCCAGTTGCGCTGCGCTTGCTTGATGAAGCATGCGACAAACTTATGGCAATGCGCCAGATTGAAGGCGAGGCGCTTCGTGAACACTTAGTTGAGTATGGTGCAATAATTCGTTCGCGAGTCGAGGCAATTCGACTGCGCGTACCTGAAGTTATCGCGGCATATCAAACTCGATTGCGACAGCGCATTGATGGAATGTTGGCGGAGATTGGCAAGACTGTCGAGCCAGCAGATTTGCTTCGAGAAGTTGCAATCTTCTGCGAACGTTCCGATATTGCGGAAGAACTGGTGCGCTTGACTGGGCATCTTGATCAATATGAATCGCTGCTCAATGCAAAACTCGCAGAACCCATCGGACGAACAATGGATTTCGTTGCGCAGGAGTTGTTGCGTGAAGCGAACACCATTGCCAGTAAGTCGGCGGACATTTCAATCAGTCGACAGGTTGTCGAAATAAAGACTGCAATCGACCGCATCAAGGAGCAGGCGCAGAATGCTGAATAAGGCCGGGGGAAAAGTTCGTGAACACCTTTCGCTTGATCGCGAGCCGAATAGATTTTCTCGCACAGAGATGCGTTGACTAAACTATGCCTGCAATGCACAAGACACGAATCATGAAGCAAAGTGCCTCAATTGGGAAATTGTTTGTCTGCGTTGTGGTGATCACGGCGTCATGCCACGCATCTGCTCATGCGCAAAATTTGGCTGGCAGGCGTCCTGAGGAAAAAGGTCAAGGAGTCGGGAAAATTCCAGATCCTCAAGATCCAGTGAAGGTGAAGATCGAAGCTGTTGGAGGGCAGCAGTTGTGGCGTGGGGACATAATGCAGAGTCCGATGCTGCCTGCCCCTGAGGTTGTTCGACTGTGGTCGGAGGAAGTCCTTGCGAACGTACGCATTTCTGCGAAGGTGCTCAGATTGGTTGCAGATTTGGATTCGAATGAATTTGCGCAGCGTCAAACAGCAAGTGCACGTTTGTCAGATCCGACAGTCACAAGTGAAGAAGTTTTTGCAATATTGGTTCGTGGAAACCTCAGCGATGAGCAACGCGAGCGGCTCTTGACTGTTGCGCGTGAAAAAGTGCTCGCGCTTCCGCGAGGCGCACTTGGAATTCGTATGCAAGTGAGCGGCAATCCGGAGAAGCCTGGAGTCGAAGTGCAAATGTTGTTGCCAGATATGCCTGCAGCGTCGGTCTTGAAGATTGGAGATCGAATCGAAAGCATCGATGGGAAGCCAGTGAAAACATCTAATGATCTTGTCGACATCATTCAATCGAAGGTGCCAGGTGATTCGGTCAAATTATCTGTGGCGCGACAACAACGTGATGAGCGTGAAAAACCGAAATTGGATGGGAAAGGTGGATTTGTCGAGGAGCATGTGGAAGTTCAGGTCGGCCTCACTTCAGCGACCAATCTCGATAAGTTCGAAGGTCAATTCCCAACATCGTCTCGCAGCATGGTGCTTGAGAGAAGACTGCTTGCACTGCGCGAAGCCGAAGAAAAGTTTGCGCCAGCGACGGCAAAGGTGCCGCCAATTCCTGCCTCAGATGCAAATTCGGGCAAGTTGAAGCCCAGAGGAAAACTGGAATCAGAGACGACAGACAAGAAGCCGTGATTTTCCACGCAGAACTCCTCTGACTTGTCATGCTGATTCTACGAACTGAATGAGAAAAGATCTGAGAATCAATCAAGAAGCATTCGTGGCAGGTTGATTGAAATGAGCTTCTTGCACTGGAACCACGACTTCAAGAACGCGTTGGAAGACTTGCGCGGGCGATCCCATCGCATCTATGTCTGAAACGATCGACTTTGGATAGAACTCCAAGACTGGGAGAGTCTCTTTGTGATAGACCTCGAATCGATGTCGAATGACCTTATCGTCAGCATCATCCATTCTGTTTTCCTTGAGCGCTCTTTTCCGCATTCGCTGCATCATCGCATTCTCGTCGTTGCATCGAAGATGGATCACTTTGAAAACATCGAGAGAATTTTCTAGTTCACGAGCTTGGCCAACATTTCTTGGGATGCCATCGAGCACGAGTAAATCTTGTTTGGGCTTATAAAGGCTGAGTACGGTTTGTGCATGCATGTTCTGGCGCCACATTTGAATTGTGAGTTCGTCTGGAACCAGTTCGCCGCGCGAAGAAAAATTCAGAAACTGCTTGCCAAGATCGCTCGTCATATCAAGCGAGCGAAAGACATCGCCACAAGCCAAGTGAAAGAATCCGGGAATCTTTCCAAGAATCTTCCCTTGCGTTCCTTTTCCTGCACCAGGCGCGCCGAAAAGCAGAATGGACTTGTATCGATTTGGCATTTGTTGGATGCTAGCAATGGCGGATTCAACTGGTCAATGCAGCGTATTTTTGTCGAGTCACGGATACAGCGATGGAAACAGCCACGGAAATGCAAAAGTGAGCAGCCGTGAAAAGTCCTCTCGGGGCTCAGACAGTCCTCGGCGACCGACACGATCCGATTTAAGGAAATTTATTACAAGAGTCGTCGGCCGCCTGCGGAACTCGCCCGAGAGAACTTTTCAGCGGCTGGGCACGCAAGCGGAAGAGCGACAGAATTCGATCCACGGAAACAGCCAGTGAATCGAGCCAAGGAATCGAGCCACAGCCAGAGACGATTACCGTAGTGTGTCAGATTTGATTTGCACGAACGGAGTTTTGCGTGTGATTCTTCGATCGCCCGTAACCTGTATCAATGAATGGTTGGTTGAAAAAATGGATTCTCCCTGCGGGCGTTCCTTCGGGCACGCTGATGCAGCGAATTGCAAATGTGCGCGGAATTTCTGGAAGTGCTTTGCCGAAATTTATTGCGCCGACTTTTAGTGATCTCGCACTACCAAAAGAATTGCACGGAGCAGTTGAAGTTGGCGAGCGCCTCACAGCCGCCGTGCGTGCTGGTCGTAAGGTCGCAATCTTCGGTGACTATGACGCAGATGGGATGTGCGCATCCGCAATCTTGTTGCATCTCATTCGCGCTGTACGCCCAAACGATCCGCCCATTGTCTATATCCCAGAGCGCGCGACCGAAGGTTATGGATTATCCGTCTCTGCGATTCAACATCTCGCATCGATTGGTGTGCAGACGATCATCTCTGTTGATTGCGGCGTGACGGCGATCGAAGAAGCGCGCGAGGCGCGTCGATTGGGCTTGGAATTACTCATCACAGATCATCACACGATGCTTCCCGACGGTGTCTTGCCAGATGTCGATGCAATCGCGCATCCTGGGCTCGGCGGTGGAACGACAGAACTCTGTGGCGCGGCAGTTGCTTGGAAAGTGGGATGGGCATTCTGTTGTGCTTGGTGCGGCAGTGATCGAGTGCCGACAATTCTTCGTGAATTGTTGGTGGAAACGCTCGCGCTTGCCGCATTCGGCACAGTCGCGGATGTTGTCCCTCTTCGCGGAGAAAATCGTTTGATCGCACGACTCGGCTCTGCGCGAATAGCCAACAGTGGATTGCCAGGATTGCTCGCGCTGGCACGCGAGGCGGGCATCGGCGCGAATGATCGTGTTGATGCAGAGAGGATTTCTTTTGGCATCGCCCCGATCGTCAATGCATGTGGTCGATTGGGTCGTCCACTTGATGCGGTGGCATTGCTTGGACTTCCATCGATTCCGCAAGAGGGCGGCGATACTGCAGCGCTTCTTCGATCCGCAAAGCAGATGGCGTCCAACTTTAAGGAACTCAATAATCGCCGCAAGCAAGTTGAACGATTGATTGTCGATGCTGCATCTGCACGAATTGAAGAAGGGCTTGGACGTGCTCGCGGAGCTTGCGTGCTCGCCGCGCCAGATTGGCCGCGTGGCGTTGTCGGCATCGCATGTTCAAGACTGGCGGAAATGTTTGCTGTTCCTGTCGTTTTGATGGAAAGCGAAGGCGACTTTGCGCATGGGTCCGCTCGAAGTGTTGAGGGATATTCGGTTCTGGGCGGACTTCATTCTTGTTCTTCGTTGCTCGAGCGATTTGGAGGACATGCAGCAGCTGCAGGGGTCGCCGTTCGCATGGATCGTCTTGATGCATTTCGCGAGGCGCTCTCTTCACACGCTGCTGAAAACAGGAAGAATGATGAAGCGCCGTCCATTCGCCCAGATGTCGAACTTCTTTCCTCCGATTTGACGATTGAATCATTCGAATCACTCGATGGTCTTGGTCCATTTGGCCGAACATTTCCTGCGCCGATAGTCTTTGTTCGTGGCGCAATTGTTTCAGCAGATCCTCGTCTCTTCGGCGAAAAGTCAGATCACTTAAGCATCTTCGTGCGCATGGATGGTTCCGATGCAAGAGAAGCCCGCTGCACATGGTGGCGTCAAGCAGGGCAGTTCAACAGAGTGAAACGTGGTTCGCGTTTAAACATCATGGCAATTCCTCAGATCGATCGGTGGAGCGGCACTCCTCGTCTCGCTTTTACAGTGATTGATGCCAACGAATACGTCCCAGTCTGATGGGCCGCGTCAGAGTCGCAACGTATCCGTTTTTTATAGAATAATCTTTGCGCCCACCGCAATGCTGTGCGGCAGATTTGCACACTGCGCGAGTTCTCTGGCATCAAGCGCAGTCAACGGTGAAAGCTCAATCGTCGCTGCGCATTCGCCGCCTTCTTCATCGCGAGGCACTTCAATTCCACACGCTTCAAACCAACGAGCGGCACGCTCGGACTGAGCGCGCTGACTCGTTGCAGGAGAATCATCTCCATCCGCATTCTTGATCGGCGCAAACTCTTCGTCGCGGCGAGTTTCATAAACCATCGAGCGACTTGCCATTGTCACGGCGTCAAAGATGAAAGCTTCCATCTTGATTGCATTCGGAGCGACTGGCTCGACCAAGAGCCCGCTATTCATATCGATGCTTGCAACCTTTTTCAGCGCACGGTGCAGTGGAAGTCCCTGCCCATCGTCAGCAAGGCGTTCCAAAAAACTCCTTGAAAACGCATGAATTGCGATAGAGCCAGCCGAGTGCATGAGCGCACCATCGGGATGTGTCGCCTCCGCAAGATGCGTTGGCAAGTCGCTGTATTCCAGAACCTCTGTTCGATTATTGCGCCGACAAAACACGCCAACCTTTTCGCTTGGATCGCGCTTGGCAACAACCTTGCTGGAAACTTCGCTCGAGCTTTCCGGATGGGCAGCATGCAGACCGAGAAAGAGCGGATCAACAGCCTTCACCAGTGGATTATCAACTTGGAAATATGAAAGCGTGTCGACTCCCTCGCGACGCATTTCTGAAAGCGAACCGCTTGCAGCAAGAGCGCGGATCGCACCACCATGTCCGTCGGGATTCAGTGCGATCGAATCGGGCGAAGCAAGAAGTATTTTCCCATCAATCGATAGTGATGGCAAAGTCCCCTGCGCAAAGAAGCGAACGCTTTTCTCTCCAAGTTGAAACCAATCACGATTGCGAAAGAAATCCTGCGTCGTTTGATGATTCAACGGACTTGTCATCACATACCAAGGAATGTTTCCACGCCAACGACGTCGTGCAGCGAGAATTGATTCTGCGAAAACTTGGAAGAGTGGTTTCTGAAGCAAGGGAGTCGCAGGAAATGTTCCCTTGGGTCCATTCCATCCAAGTCGCGTTCCCTGACCACCTGCG
>JBEELA010000081.1:0-3064 GCA_041168365.1 Planctomycetota bacterium | reverse complement strand
TGGCGCTTTCGCGAACTCGTACTGCCGACCGATGATGCGTCGATCGTTTCGCATCCTGAAGGCAACACGCCACTCTTGCACCGCAATGCTGTATCGCATTATGCCGGAATCGATTCGCTGCGCATGAAACATGAAGGTCATAATCCAACTGGATCATTCAAAGATCGCGGCATGACTGTCGCCGTCACGCAAGCGCGTCGATGCGGCGCAACTGCAATTGCCTGCGCTTCAACTGGAAACACCAGCAGTTCGCTCGCTTCGTATGCGGCGCATGCTGGAATCCCAGCGTTGGTGATGGTTCCAGTGGGCAGAATTTCTATGGGGAAACTTGCGCAAACAGTTGCGTATGGCGCGCGAACTTTATTGGTGCGCGGCGACTTTGATGATTGCCTGCGACTCGTACGCGAATCTGCGCAGTCGCTCGGCGTGTACTTGGGCAACTCGCTCAATCCATTTCGTATCGAAGGCCAGAAGACAATCATCTTTGAACTGCTTCAACAGTACGGATGGAATCCGCCAGATTGGATTGCGCTGCCTGCGGGCAATTTGGGAAACACTTCCGCATTCGGCAAAGCTCTGCGAGAAGCGCACGAACTTGGACTGATCGAGAAAATTCCTCGACTGCTTTCTGTTCAAGCAAGCGGCGCCGCGCCATTTGCCCATGCATTCGCTGAAGATTTTGCAAATCGCCACAAAGTTCGCGCAGAAACAATTGCGACTGCGATTCGAATTGGCGACCCAGCATCATGGGACCGAGGCGTTGCTGCGATTCGATTCACCAACGGAGTTGTTGCCGCTGTCAGCGACGAAGCGATCATGGAAGCAAAGTCTGTCATTGATGCGAGCGGTGTCGGCTGCGAACCCGCAAGTGCGGCAAGTGTCGCAGGAGTCAAGGCTCTTGTCGCACGAGGCGTGATCAAGCGTGGAGAAAATGTTGTCACAATGCTGACTGGGCACGTTCTGAAGGATCCAGAAAAAATATTGACAAGCGATGCACACTCTCCGCATCCGCATCCGAGCGCGCCCATTGAAATCGATGCAAACCTGGCTGCAGTCGAACGCGTGCTGAAAAGTGTTGCGAACTGAGCTTGGCGAAATCCACTCTGAATGCAATCAGGCAATCAAGCCGATTGCGCGAGCAGCGATCATGATCAAGACCGCCATTGCAATGGAGACTTGCATCATCATTCCGATATGGATTGATGGGCGAAGTGGAATGGGAAGCGTTGGGCCAAATGTGCTTGCCGTATTGAACGATAAAAATAAATAATCTATAAAACTTGGACGCCAACCATGCAACAAATCTTGGGAAATCGTATTTTGCGGAAACAGAACAGCAGGAATCGTTTTTTCTCCTGCAGAAATTCGTTCCTGCCATTGATGGTCGAATCTCCAATAAAACGCCACGAACACAACGATATTTTCCACATAAACCAAGCTCGCCGAAAGCAATAGAAAGGCAGCTTTCACCTTTGGATCGAAGATCGACACGATCAGCCCTGCAAGATTGTTGAGCAGCGCAATCATTGCGAGAGCCAAGACAACGTCAAACCACCCGAGGAATTTTTTCGAGCCACGAAACCAAAAAAATGTTGCAACAACAATACACAATAGCCCAAGCGGACTGGCGTACAAGTCTAAAGCACGAAAGATGATGGCGAGTGACGTCGGGGAATTCTCGGTCATACTCAGCGATTCGCCAGTCGCAAGATCTACAAGGCCCCCAACAGCAAGACAGCCAATCGCTGCGATTGCGATCGAATGGTTGGACCGTACTGAGTTGTAAGAACTGGAAGTGCGTGAAGAATCTCTTTGGCCATGCATTGACTTCATCATAAAGACTCTATTTTTTTTCGCTCGACCGCCTGCAGTCTGCTCAGAAAGTTGCTGTGGATCCGTTTGAAGGCTCGCGAGATGGATGGCAGAATGGACACGTTTCTCCTACGAGATAATGTGGGTGCCGCTGCTCTTGTTCGGTTAATGGCATCTGGCAACTGAAACAAATTGCGGCCGAGGTTTCGCGCAATTGTGAATCAACGCACACGCGCCGATCGAATACAAAGCAATCGCCTTTGTAATGCGCCCCGCCGCATTCCTCGAAATATTTGAGAATGCCGCCATCAAGTTGAAAGACATTCTGAAATCCTGCACGCTCCATAAATGGGCCCGCCTTCTCGCAGCGAATACCGCCTGTGCAGAACATCACGATCGTTCGCTCCTTCAACTCGGGAGAAAGTTTTTCGACCGCATCTGGAAATTCTCGAAAGTGCTCAACGCCTGCTGGGATGGCTCCCTCGAATGTCCCCATACGAATTTCATAATCGTTGCGCGTGTCGAGCAGCGTCAACGGTTTGCCCTCGTCGATCCACTGCTTGAGGGTCTTGGCGGAAATTTTTGCAGAAGACTTTTTCCCGGGTTCAATTCCTTCGACGCCAAACGCAATGATTTCCTTCTTCAATCTGACAAGCATGCGACGAAAGGGTTGATTCTCGCTGAAGCTTTCCTTCGGATTGAGGTCTTCAAATCCTGTGATCGTTCTCAATTCCGTCAACAAGAATTGGATACTGCTCTGAGTACCAGCAACAAACAAATTGATCCCCTCAGGGCTTAATAAAATTGTCCCTTTCAATTCACAATCACGGCAAATTCCCTGCAATTTTTCACGAAGTGTTTCCAAGTCGGCAAGCGGTGCAAACTTATAAACAGCGATATTCGTGAACATTCCGTTACACAGAATTGCGGCGCCGAGCGTCCATTCGCTCCTTGGTAGGAAGGCGAACTTTGCTTGCCAAGCCAACAATTTGGAGCGATCGAATGATGACCCAACTTGCATCGAACTGCCACCACTTCAGACCGTGTCGAGCGCTTGACGGGAATGCGTGGTGATTGTTGTGCCAACCTTCACCGAAGGAAAGAATTCCCATCACTGGATTATTTCGACTTTCATCTCCAGAGCGATAGTCGCGCCATCCCCAAACGTGACAGATGGAATTGATACTCCAAGTCGAATGATGCAAGAGGAACATGCGCACGAGTCCGCCCCATAAGAATCCAAGTGCAGCAC
>JBEELA010000080.1:0-2780 GCA_041168365.1 Planctomycetota bacterium | reverse complement strand
ATCTCGCTGCTGCCGCGGCCAAGGCGACAGAACTTTGGCGCAGATCTGGAGGGCGACTGAAAATCGCTGTGATTGCTCCTCGAAATAAAGATGTTGGCCTCATTGTGCAGGCGATTCGCAATCAACCTGATGCGCCACCCTGCGCTCTCTTGGCAGGTGGCGAGTTGTCCGCTTCTCCCGCAGTTGTTGCATTGATTGATGCGATTCGCTTCGCAGCTCATCCAGATGATCTTGTAAGTTTGTTGAGCGTCCTGCAATCACCGCTTGCACAAGTTTGGGGTCTGCAGCTTCCAGCAGATTGGTCACTCGCAAGCCAATCGAATGCACGCTTCGAAGCCGCACAGAAACTTCGCCTCGCATTCGCATCCGATTCGATCGCTGCGACAGTCTGTTCGTGGGTTTCAAAACTTGATCGATTGCCAAGTGGGACTCCACTTGATGATGGTGATCGACGTAGAGTCACAAAATTGATCTCGCAGATAAGCAGCGCAGAAGAAGGCACTGGAACACTCGATGACTTGATCGGACTTCTCGATGCAGTCAGGATGCAGGACGTTCCCAGCCAATCCATTCATGCAATCAACATTCACCAGTCAAAAGGTTTGGAATGGGACATCGTCATTTTTGTAGCACCGAGCAAAACCACTTCTCCGCGCTATCTGATGGCGGTTGGACGCGGCGGCGAATATCGCGGCCCAGAATCCGATCGCATCGCACCAAAGATTTCTGCTGGCCGCGCATTGTCTGGTGTACAGGAAGTGATGGACTCTGCCGACCAATTTGCTTTTCAAGAATTTCTCAGTTCTCTCTATGTTGCGATCACGCGTGCCAAGCGAGGACTCTGGGTGTTTGTCGAGAATGCTGCCAGTAAAAAAGATCCGCCGACGATCACTCGAAGCCACGGCGGAATTCTTCGCTTTGCAATGTCATCTCCAATTCCAAATTCGAAATTTGAAAACGATGAATCTTGGATTGATGCAGCGGCGGGTGTGACGGATTCCGCGAAGGCTGGAGAGTCAAACGAGACAGCAAACTTGATTGCCCCGCCGATGCCTGCTCGACCGAAGTCGCCACGCGTGCAGACTCGGGTTGCGCGCAGTGCCTCTGCGCTCAGCGAGGTCGCCACCCGCGAAGATGACATAAAAATTGACGCGGTCGATCCGTTGGCAAGTCGTAATGCAATGGCATATGGCAGTATCGCTCATGCAATTTGCGAGAGCGTGGAATGGATTGATGATTGGAAACCAGACGAAGCAGCTTTGGTTGCGCGCGCAACAGCACTCGCTCCGTTCTTCACTGCAGAAAAGATTCAAGCCGCGGTTACTCACGTCGTCAACCAATTGCGTGCGGGCAAAATAGCTGCATCGCTTTCGCGTCCGAAGGATTCTGCCGTCGCCGTGCGAGAGCGTCAATTCTTGCACTTCAACGAAGGCGGTGGATTGCGACAGGGTGCGATCGACCGAATCGTCTTGCACGGAAAACCCGGTGCATGGACACGTATCGAGATCGTGTATTTCAAGACAGATCGCCCGCTTGTCGAAGGCGAAGCAAATTGGTCAACATCTCGCGCAGATCATCATCGTCCGCAACTTCACGCATATCGCGAAGCAGTGGCGGCGGAATATAACGTTGATCCGAAGATCATTTCGACTTGGATTGTGTTGTTGTCCAGCGGCGAAGTCATCGCCGTCTGATCCTCCATATCATCATCAATCAACGATGCTGTTCAGCGCGCTACTCATTCTTGGGCTTGTCACGACACAGGCTGCTGTTGCGCCAACTGCGCCGACAGAAGCAGCAATCAAAGTCGTGGCCGGAAATGATGTTGTTGCAGATCTCGTGCGCGCCATCGCAGGTCAAGATGTAGAACTTTTCGTGCTTGGACAAGGTGCAGATCCACATCACTATGAACCGACGCCAGCGGATGCAAAGAAAATTGAATCTGCAGATCTGGTGATCGAATTTGGACTTGGACTCGATCGTGCGATGGGCAAACTTCATCGCTCAACAGGATCAAAGGCAAAGCTCTTGGTGGTTGCTGAAGGATTGGCAAAGAAGGGGAGCGACGCCGCAGTGACCGACCACGCCGACCACGCCGACCACGCCGACCACGCCGACCACGATCACAATCATGATCATGCATCAAGTGCAGTTGATCCACACATTTGGCATGATCCATCGCAGGTTCGAATTCTCAACGAGCGAATTTGTGCTGCGCTTGTCGCGGTCCGTCCAGCTTCTGCAGAAAGTTTCCGCTCGCGCAGTCTGGAATTGGACACTCAATTGGTCAAACTAGACCAGTGGATCAAGGCGCAAGTTCTGCTCATACCAGAATCAAAGCGACTGCTCGTGACAACGCACGATGGCCTGCAGTCATTTGGCAATCGTTATGGATTTCGAGTTGTTGGAATCGAAATGACTTCTGATGGCGCAGATGTCGCGCCATCGCAACTCATCAAGATGGTCAACGCTCTGCGCGAGACCAAAAGCGCTGTGGTCTTTGGTGATGCTGCGCATCATTCCCGCATCGCAGCGACAGTTGCACGCGAAGCAAATGTGCGTCTCATCGAGACATTGCGCTTGGATTCCCTCTTGCAAACTCCCGCCGTTGAGCAAGGAAAAGCGTATCTTGAAACAATGCGTTTGAATGTCAATACGATTGTGAAGGCGCTTCAAGATTGAAATACGAGTGGCTTGCGTATGGTGGTCGTCACTTGCATGCGCCCGATCCCAAGGCGCCAGCGCTTCTCGTGGCGGATTTGACGGTTGGCTATCCCGCC
>JBEELA010000079.1:0-3054 GCA_041168365.1 Planctomycetota bacterium | reverse complement strand
GCGGTTGCTCTTTACCCCGTTCTCGATCGCTTCGCACCAATCGGCAAGGAAGCACATGCGGGAATTCCTGTTGCTGCGATTACCGCAAGTGTGATTGGTCAGACTGCGCCGACGATTGTTTGGTATGGCAGCACTGCGTTCCTCTGGAACAACTCCTACCAAAAGTATCAGCAGACAACGATCTTGCGAGCGTGGTCGGATGGAAAACTCGAGATGCGCTTGGCGCGGAAGGACTTACTGTGGGACGGGGGTAGTGGACAGACAGACAACTCGTGCAACGGCAATGGACTTTGCCTGACACCTTGGTTGGTGATCAACGACCCAAACCAAGGCTATTCTGCCGCATCCGACTCAAATTTCGATTCAAAAGTTGATAGCGCAGACCTCGCCATGATGCTCGGCAACTGGGGTGATGCGCCTCGACATGACAATCCACCGTCGGATTGTCCTCTCAACCTACTCAATCCATAATCCATAGCACTCTTGATGTATTTTGGTGTTCTAATGAAATCGCCAAGTCTCCTTTTTTCACTCGTCGCCACAGTCACTATGACATTCGGCATTTCGACATCCGCGGCGCAAGGGCAGGGGAACTGCTCGGGCGAGATTAATGGCGATGGATTTATCGATGGCGTAGATCTCGCAGTCGTCATCGATCCTTGGGGTTCATGCCCAGAGGTGATCACATCTGTGACTCCAGCTGGATCAGTTGGTACTGCATCTATAGAAGTAACAGACTCGATGGGAACTGCGACGGCAAGTGGAGCGTTTACATCTATCGCCATCATCGTTCCATCATGGGCGACGCTCTTGGAAGCATCGCCAAATCCTGCAGTTGTGACCGATGCAAATCTTCGCGCTGCAATTGTGGCAAGTGGATTTGCGTGGCGCATTCGCGACAACTCAAGCAACATCGAAATGCTGTTGGTTCCTGCGGGGACATTCACGATGGGATGCAGTCCTGGCGATACCGATAGTTACCGCGATGAAAGCCCTGCGCATCAAGTGACATTGACGAATGCTTTTTATATGGGCAAGAGCGAAGTGACTCAGGCGCAGTGGTTGGCGAAGATGGGGAGCAATCCGAGTTCCTACTCTAGATTTACTGACAGTCCCTCCCGTCCTGTCGAGCAAGTCTCTTGGAACATGATTCAGGGTTTCAACACTGCGACGGGTTTGCGCTTGCCAACTGAAGCAGAATGGGAATTCGCATGTCGAGCGGGAACAACGACTGCGCGGTATGGAGTGTTGGACGATATTGCGTGGTACTACTCCAACACGTTTGGGACGACAGGTGGCACACGACCAGTTGCAACCAAACTTCCAAACGCACTTGGTTTATATGACACTCTGGGCAATGTTCAGGAGTGGTGCCAGGATTTGTACGGTGGGACTTATTCATCAGGAAGCGTGACAAACCCCACAGGACCAGCGACTGGTTCGTACCGTTTGTTGCGCGGCGGCAACTGGAACTACAAAAGCAAAAACTGCCGCGCGTCGGAGCGCAACAACGCATCCACGCCCGACTTCATCATCAGTGACATCGGATTCCGCGTCGCGAGGAATCCGTGATTTTATTTTCTCTGTAGCGAACTGCTTTCAGTCCGAAACTTTTTTGCCACAGCAGAAAATGCACAAGCAAACGCCAACGCTTATCGATGCAAAGTCTTGTCTGCAGGGGAGAGGTGAGAGAGTGCGAAATTATATTTGCGAAAAGCAAACCCATCATGAACACAAATGTTTGAAGAACCGCAACAACTCGAACGCCTAGAAATAAGCCATTTATGCGGAACATTATTTAGACGCGGGTTCTTCGCATCTGCAGAAATCTCTTTCATGGAAAATTGATTTCATTATTTGACATCGTAGAAATCCGCTGCAGTATTTGGCGAACATTGGAAAAGCTTCACTGCTGAGTAACTTGTTTTTAGTTTTATTTTCAATGCGTTTTAGGTTTTCCAGTTGTTCAACTTCATGAGTCCAAATATGAAATCGCAAAGCATTCTGTTTTCACTCGTCGCCGCAGTCACTCTAACATTCGGTGTTTCATCTTCCACGGTGTATGCGCAGTGCACTGCCGACCTTAATGGAGACGGTCAGATTGATCAGGCGGACGTTGCTCAGCTGTTGGCGAACTCTGGTCCAGTCCCGTTTCCGCCCCCTGCAGGTCCTTCCGTCATCACTCCGACATGGGCAACGCTCTTGGAAGCCGCGCCAGACCCTGCGGTTGTGACCGATGCGAATCTTCGTGCTGCGATTGTGGCAAGTGGATTTGCGTGGAGAATCAGAGACACTTCAAGCAACATCGAAATGTTGTTGGTTCCAGCGGGGACATTCATGATGGGATGCAGTCCTGGCGATGCGGAGTGTCAGGGCAACGAAAGCCCTGCTCATCAAGTGACTTTGACAAATGCTTTTTATCTTGGCAAAACTGAAGTGACACAGGCTCAGTGGACGGCAAAGATGGGGAGCAATCCGAGTTCTTTCCAAGGCGCCAATTATCCCGATGCCGCAAGCCGTCCCGTCGAACAAGTCTCTTGGAACACGATTGCATCAGGATCTAATTCTTATATGTCTCTCACAGGTTTGCGATTTCCAACCGAAGCAGAATGGGAATTCGCATGCCGTGCAGGGACGACGACCGCGCGTTATGGAGTGCCGAACGATATTGCGTGGTACGTCAGCAACTCAGGCGGCACGCGCGCTGTTGCAACCAAACTTCCAAATGCGCTTGGACTTTATGACACGCTCGGCAATGTTTGGGAGTGGTGCGCGGATGGGTCTGGGCCTTATTCATCAGGAAGCGTGACAAACCCCACAGGCACTGGGACGGATCGTCTGCTGCGCGGCGGCTCTTGGCGCGACGGCTCCAACGACAGCCGTGGCTCGCGGCGCCTCGACGGCTTCGGCCTGGACTTCGCCTACTTCAGTGTCGGATTCCGCGTCGCGAGGACTCCGTAACTTTGATTTCTCTGTAGCGAACTCATATCAGTTAGACATTTTTTGCGAAAGCGGAAATCGTGCAAGCAAAAGCCACCGCTTATCAATGCAAAG
>JBEELA010000078.1:0-2845 GCA_041168365.1 Planctomycetota bacterium | reverse complement strand
CTCGCAGTGAACCAGCTGAAATTGTTCCAGAAGTCGAAATCCAAAAGCCAAAGACTGCAGTGCAGGATGCGATCATTGCACCCGTGAAAAGCGAGCAGGGAGCGATGCCGCAAAAGGGCTCATCTGCGATTCCTGTTCCTCCGACGGAACTGCCGCCTGATGTTCCCGGTGCCGCGCCGAATACCGCCCCGAATACCGCAGCGTGAAATCCGAGCCCTAGGCTCAAATCTGGTTTGCTTGGTTATCTCATTACATTGAGAACTTGGCTCAGCGCCTTCACAACTGCGTCATTCGTTGCTGGCCAATCAATCTTGTGCAACTTCTCCAACTCAACCCATGCAATGCATGAAGCCGCCAACGCCCGAGGAACCGAACCCATAGGCAACTCGACCGAATAGATATGAAACCGAGGAGCGGGGCGCCCAATTGGTGCGGGTGGCTCTACCACCCCAACCTCAATCCAAGCGCATGATGGATCTGTGCAGTCCACTCCAGTCTCTTCCAGCAATTCTCTCGCCGCGGCGATGTTGGGCGCTTCGCCTTCTTCGACTTTGCCACCTGGCATCTCCCACGCCCCAGGAAGAATCTCCGCGTCGGCAAGGCGCTTGGCGATCAGAATTTCGATGCTGCTGTGAGAAATTCCCTTGCGACGAAGGGCTACAAGCGCCACATTGATAAAAGAACCGCCGAAGGGGGGTTTTGGCTGAATTGGATCTGGGGGGTGGCTCATAAGTGTTTTGCAGGGAATGGCTTACAAATGCAGGAAAAAGATTGTTTTATGCCATTGACCGCCACAGAGTGGAGAAGATACTGTGCATCTCCCCCTTTGCCTTCTTTACAGCTTCCGATGGAAGTTGTGATTAATGCCGTTCGGTCGTGTCGGAGCGATCGAGCGGTTTTTTTATGGTCATACTCTGCGCATATGAAGATGCGAAATCAAATTCAATTTGTCTCTATCGCAGCCTGTGTACTTGCTTGCATGAATGCGAAAGCGCATGCGATTGATTTCACTTTTCAACCCAACTTTGTCAACTCAGGCGTGCAGTTGATTCCTGATGCGGGTCAATCGCCAACTCCCGCGCCGACTGCTGCAACGCCTGCGCCAGCATCATCTGAAAAAGTGCGATTCGGGGAAGAAGGTTCTTGGCGTTGGCAGTTGCTCGACGCAGTCGCAACGGATTTCGATGGTGCGGATCAAGGAGAGTTTGGTGCGAGTTTGAGTTGGTTCTTTGTCGACAATCTCTCAATTGATTTCCAGATCGAAGGCGATTACATCGAGCAACCTGTTCAGAACACATGGGGAGGTGGAGCCACAATTCTTTTTCGTTGGCACTTCATTAGTATGGATACATGGTCGATCTATGGCGACGCAGGTTCTGGATTGATCGCAACGGCATACGACACTCCATCAGGCGGAACATCGCTCAATTTCACACCGCAAGCAGGCATGGGAGTATCGTGGGAAATTTGTCGCGATCTTCGAATGATGGTCGGGGCTCGTTGGTATCACATCTCCAATGCCAACACGGGTGATACGAATCCTGGGCGCAATAGCCTGATGGGCTATGTGATGCTCAGTGTGCCCTTCTGATTCAACCCGTCTGATTCAACCTTTCTGATTCAACCTTTCTGAATCAACCATACCCATTGGGGTTGGCAGACATCCATTTCCACGCATTTTCAATAGATTCGTCAAGCGTTCGCACTGCAGGGGACCAGCGTAAAAGATTCTGAATTTGTGCAGCGTTCGCAACGAGCATCGGCGGATCTCCATCTCGTCTGGCACCACGCACCGCTGGAACTGAGCGTTGACAAACTCTTTCGCATGCTTGCAGAACTTCCAAAACGGAGTGACCTCGACCAGTTCCGACATTCAAGCGCAGAGATTCGCGAGCGGTCAACGCATTGAGTGCAGCAAGATGCGCCGCACAGAGATCTCCAACGTCGACATAATCGCGAACGCAAGTTCCGTCGCTTGTGGGATAGTCATTCCCCATGATGCACAGTGGATCGCGCCTTCCTAGAACTGCGAGCAGGCACGATGGGACAAGATGAGATTCGGGTCTGTGATCTTCACCAATGCGTCCATGCGGATCGCTGCCAATGACATTGAAATATCGAAGTGCTGCAAATGCAAAGTCACCACCGCTACGCAAGATTGAATTCTGATGATCTGCAATTGCATGCTCCGCCGCCAACTTTGCAGCTCCATATGGATTGATTGGATTCTGCGAGCAGGATTCGTCAATCGAGTTTGCGCCTGCAGTAGGAACGCCATATGTCGCGCAGGTTGAACTGAAAATCAGGCGTCCAACTTTCACACTTTCCATCGCTTTGAGGAGTGAAAGAGTGCCACCCAGATTGGTCCACCAATAATCCAGCGGACGCTCAACAGATTCGCCGACATATGCAAGCGCGGCGAAATGAATGACGGCATCGATCTGATTCTCTCGCATGATGTGTGCGAGGCGATCGGTTTCGTGAATAGAAAGCTGCTCGAATGCAATGGTGGCATTGGGTGCAGCTTTGCGCAGTGCTTCGACTGCCCCAACATGTCCGCGAAAACAATTGTCGACGATCGTCACCGAATACCCCGATTCGGCAAGGCGAAGCGCCATATGGGAACCGATGTATCCGGCTCCCCCAGTCACCAAGATGCGTTTTGGGCTCTCAAAGGGCATTCTCCAAAGGCTATCCAAAGGTTCGCCCTTGCATCACCTGCATTGCTATGAGAGAATGTCAAGATGCACCAAATGAGGGGTTCTTTCTCGACGGTAGCTGACCATCATGGCGTCACTTCTACATATTCCAGCCAGATGAATTCCAGCCAGGTCAATTCCAGCCA
>JBEELA010000077.1:0-3264 GCA_041168365.1 Planctomycetota bacterium | reverse complement strand
GTCTACGAGATCGACTTCAATAATCCTCCACGGATCATCATCGATCCTGCTGACGCTCGGACTTTCTTTGATGATTTCGGTTCAAGTCCACGTATTCCTCCAGATGCACCGAGTCGAAATGCCTTGGTCGTGGGAGATCCAATGAAGATCGTTCGTCTTGCCTTTGAATTGAAAGCTCGGGATTTTTATCCAAAAATTCGCGTCGTCGGCGATCCTGAGACCATGAGTCTCTTTCGCCGCAATGTGCACGATCTCTGGCTCATCCCAAATTGTGCAACCAGTCGCTGCCATGGTGGAACAGATGCGGGAAAGTTTTTCCTCACAAACGAAAATCACGCTGAAGCAAGAGTGAGATACACAAATTTGCTCAATTTGCTCATGGGAAATTCGAAAGATATTCCATTGGTCGACTTTACTGATCCAAACCGATCAATCTTGATTCAATATGCTTTGCCCAGAGAAGAGGCAGCGACCCCTCACCCACCGGTGAAGGGATGGCGGCCAGTATTCGGGCGCAAGTTGAATCAGGAAAAACTTGCAAACACACTTTCATGGATCCGTTCGATGTATCAACCGCGCCCTGTCTATCCCATCGAGTACCAGCCGCCAGACTTGCGAACCCCTGCCCCAGGGACTCCTGCAGATGCAGGCGAGCCCACGCGATAGCGCACTTTGCGCTTTGTCAGCGTAGACTGCCGAATCACTTTTGTTGGCAAATTATGAAACGAACATATCTACTTTTCATCTGCTCTCTTTCCGCATTGCTTTTGAATTCTGCTTGCGAAGATCCTTCTGTCGCAATGCAAGATAATGCCGCGAAACAGATTCGTGAGGGCGGTGAAAAAATGGCACAAGTTGCACACCAAGCAAGTATCGACCGAGTCTCGGCAGCAGAAGAGATGCGAAATGCAGGTTCGCGATTAGCAAATGTTCCTGGGGCAAGCGAAACGCAAAAAAAAGTTGCGGCAAGTTTATCTGCAAATGCATCGACTCAAGCAGCCTTGCTTGAAATTGGTAAGGCGGACCAGATTGAAAGTACGAACATATCAAGCAGAATGCTTGCGAATGGTTTGCTTCAGGTGGTCGATGATATTCATGTCATCCTCGCTGCCCAAGACACCGAGGGAATTGCGAATGAAACCAAAGCAATTGAACCAAATTTGGCGAAGGCTCTAAACGAGCAACGTGAACACGAGTCGCAACAGAGCGTCCTCAACAGCAAATTGGCAGATTTACGCTCGGTCAATGAAGTTGCACTGGCTGATGCCCAAACTTTGCTTGCGGAAGCAGAGGAAATTCGAATTCGCGGATTACGTGCGCAGCGTGGTGAGATTTCTGTTCTCGCCGAAGAGGCAGGACGCAAACGGGATGAGGCTCGTGCAAGTCAAACGACAGCTGAAGATGCCGAGGTCAATGAGACGGCTCAGAATTCAGTCCTTCGTCTGCGAACTGGTGAAGCACTGAGTGCCCAACGTCGAGCGCAGGCATTTCAGGGGGCACTTGATGTACTGAGCAAGTTGGCGTCGAATCAAAATGCGACGGATGCGCAGGAAAATACGATCTCTGATGCGCTCAAAGTTTCAATTTTGAAGCTGGTTGCAGCGTCAAACCCGGATGAAGATTTGGAGTTGAAGGGGTGTTATGAGCGGACTTTCTCTGATCTAGAAAATGCTGACGCTGCCGCGCGTCGAAGTGGACCAAACAATAGTTCCCTCTTTAGTATTGCATCAGCAAGAGCCCGAGCTTTGCTGATGCGAGGTCAAGGAGAATTCCAACAAGCGCTTCTGTTTCGCTCACTTGCGATGAGCCCCAGCATGGGTCAGTCTGAAGATGGATTCAAAGGTAAAGCGGATGCTTGGCTGGCCAAGGCTCAAGCCTCGACCAAGGAAGCGATCGATGCATACACAGCGCTACAAGAAGTTCTTGCCAACAGCGGATCTGAAAGTCCATCGAAGCAAGCTCTTGTTCTGACCGTGGAGAGAGCGCTGAAGGTAGCAATGCCGACCTTTAATATGGCGGTTGTGTCACAAGCAGAATCTGTCAACAAAGATGAAACCGTTGCGCCTTCGGAAACGCCTGCTGAGACGGATTCCAAAGAAGCGCCTGCCACAACTTCCGGAAATGCTTCGATGGTTTTTCCATTCGCCACCGTCGAGGATCTCGCCGCATTCTTTGGTTCAACGAATCGAGATCCTGCAGCGACGGCTCGAATTGATGAACTCTTGGTCGCTACAACCCAAGAAGGTCAAGCGCTCGCCACAACGGCATTTGGTGCTGTGCAAGCAATCGGGAAATTGCAAGTTGCAATGCAGGAAAAATTTGGGAGCTCCAATCTCGGTCCACTCTCTGCAATGATCGGGAAGGGTTCACAAGCAACCGTCTCTGATGCGACAGAAAAAACTGCGACAATTGAAATTAAGAGTGCACAAGGTGCGCTGTCATTTCAAGCAGCACTCACAGATAATGGATGGAAGCTTGACCTGGATTCAACCGCAACTCAAATGGATGAATCCATGAAAGCGCAAATGTCCGCAGCTGGTGCAATGATGGGGACACTTACACAAGGATTGACACAAGTCACAGAACGAATTGAAAACGGTCAACTCAAAAGCGCTCAAGCTGTTCAAGGTGCTCTGATGATGGCCATGCAAAAGTTAATGGGTGGTATGGGCGGCCCTGGTGGCGGCGGCGCACAAGACGACAATACCCCAACTGAAAACTAAATCGGTTTTTAACTGCTGACGAATGCATGGACTCAAAAGTGGTTCGTGCAGATTTTGGCAGCGGACTGATTTGCAACCGGGCTTTAACATTCTGCGCGCTGAAATCCAGCGCGCCCTTCGGCGCGCGCCAAGACAACTACGCAGACTCCGGCTCGGCTTGCAAACTCGCCGGGGTTCAAATCATTCCACTGCCCACGTTGGCGAATCAAATTCTCGCTCGAACGTTGTTCAGATCCGTCGCGCATCAGCTTGCGTCCCCAGCCGTTGGAAAGTTCTCTCGGGCGAGTTCCGCAGGCGGCCGACGGCACTTGCTGTAAAATTTCGCAAACCAGATCGTGTCGGTCGCCGAGGACTGTCTGAGCCCCGAGAGGACTTTTCACGGCTGCTCACTTATCCATTTCCGTGGCTCGATTCAGTGGCTGACTCAGTCGATTCAAGACTTCACGCGCGGCTTCTCGAACCATTGCATTTTCATTTTCATCTCCAGCAATACGCCGCACAATTCCTCCAACTGGATCATCGCTAGATCGCTGCAATACTT
>JBEELA010000076.1:0-3147 GCA_041168365.1 Planctomycetota bacterium | reverse complement strand
GCATTAAAAAGTCGAGCCATCGCTGTGTTGTAATTGACCATCGACTCGATCTCTGCGAGATATGAAGTGGCAAGACGATCCTGCGCAACAAATTTGGTTTGAAGAAATTCTGGAGTGAGCGCCGCCAGTGTCTGCTCGAGTACGGCAAGAGATCGAACGCTCTCTGCGGCGGCTAAGCGACTCGCTCGCGTTTGATCGATCAATTCATAACTTGTTGTCACTCCTCGAAGCGATGTCTTGACGGCAAAGACCGCATTCTCGATTGCACTTTGATAGGAAATCACTGCTGCGGATCGTTGCAATCGTGCCTGACGATATTGCGCTTCTGCTGCACGGTTTCCGATGGGCTGACTAAAAGCCAACTTCGCAAGCCAAGAAACATAATTCGCATCAGCGACTTCAGTGAAAGCACCAGTCATAGATCCATCGGCGCCACCTTCGGTGTCTTGCCCAACAAGTGAGACACCTGCGATCAAACCAAGTTGCGGCAATCGCCCATTGTCTGCAACAAGCATCCCGATCGCCGCATCATCAATCCTCAACACCGCAATTGCAATCGATGGATTTTGCTCGACCGCGGTGACAATCGCGTCACGCAAGTTGTATTTGATCGGTTGCTGACAAAGAAGATCGATTGGAACCATCAGCGAATCAGTACCAACCGAAACAGCTGGATCGTTCATTAGAAGTTTCAGCCGATCACTTTCATCGCGGGATTTCAGCCACGCTCGAATCAGATTCGCCTTGCGCTGCTCGACGATTGCCACGGCCAAGGCATAATCAGCGACTGTGGCGTCGAAGTTGAGTCGCTTTTTCAGCACATCACGAACTTCCGATCCAACTTTCAATAGCCACGCTGCAGCGACAACTTGTTGACGCGCATATAAAACCGTCCAGTACTGAATCTCGGTCTGTTCAACGACATTCAAGAGCGTTTGGCGAAGATTGACCACCGACACCCGATCTCGATTTCGGGCGAGACGGATCTGGGCCTCATTGACATCGCTGCCGAAACCCTGCAGCAGCGGTTGGCTCACATTGAAATTGACGGAGTTGGTCCAATAGCTTTTGGGGTTATAAATGCTGGCACTCTGCTGAGTGTTAATCATGTTGACGCTCGCCGCGACCGTTCCGCCAGAAATGAGCCGCTTCTGAATCCCAGTCGAAAGCGAAGTCTGGCTGTTTTCAGGGGCGAAGGCGTCATTCAAACCACCTGGAATATTGATCGGCGGCGGCGGCACGTTGGTCGTCTGATAGCCGGATCCCGCAAGAAGGACCGCGTCAAATGCCGCTTCGGCCTTGACCACATCGGTCTCGGCGATGGACTGTTCGATGCGAGAACCTTGAACGGACAAGTTGTTTCGCACTGCCGCGGCGATTGCGGACTTCAGGCTCAACTGAACTTCTGGATCGGTCGCTCCAGTGGTATCTGGGCCTAAATCAAGCCCTAAACCGCCATTTACCCCCTGCGGACCAATAGCGTCTAACTCTGGAATTCTCCCCGCGAGAGTCTCGAAGACCGAGTTTGGAGTGCTCTGAACTTTTCGAAGTACTTGCGGAGTTCCTTGCGGAATCGGCGACGCTCCTTGACGCGCAATCGCGGCATCGATGGCTTCTTTGAGCTGAGTTTCCCCGTCATCTTGGGACATCGGAGACTGACACGAAGTGAGTGCAAGGACTACGACTCCCGCTCCACAATAAATTTTCAAATTCGTCTTTAGCACCGAACCAATAATACTCGATATAGACATTATGGACAGAGCAAGGATAGCCGGTCCCCTGGTTGCGTTCGCCTTTTTTGCAGCATTTGCAACACATATTGAAAGTGTGCATGCGCAACAAGGTGCATCGTTGCCCGCGGAATCACAATCTTCGACATACTTCGCAACAGTGACGGCTGACAACGTCTACGTTCGCTCTGGACCAAGCGTCCAGAGTTCTTATCCATTTGGAAAGATGGATCGCGGCGAAGTCGTTCGCGTCGTCGAAGAAAACTTCGGCTGGGCGCGCGTGCAAACCGCGGGTCGCGCATTCGCTGACATGAACGGATTCATTCCAGTTGATGATCGGGCTCAACTTTCTGTTGATGGCGCGACGATCACTGCGAATGCCACAACGGAATTGCGCGCTCCAAATATCAGCGCGGATTCAACTCCAGACAGTTCTTGGAAGCAGATTGGTCGCATCGAAGCAGGCGCAACGCTTGCTGTGATTGCTCGCATTGATGCTGAACGTGGATCCGTATGGAGCGTTCGACTTCCTGAAATGGGCGAAGGATGGATCAATTCAAATTTCTTGCGCCGTTCCACTGCTGCGGAAGCCGTCGCATTCGACAAGGCTGTGGTGAACGAAGAAATTGCAACAATTGCTGCAGAGGGTGCAATTATTGCAGTTTCGAGCGAACCAACTGAGCCAGGCGCTGTGATTGCTGAAATCGTCGAAGTCGAAATGAAACCAGCAAAGCCAACGAAAACTCCCGAGCAAATCGCAACTGAATTGCGCAGAGCAACATTTGCAGATCTCGAAGTTACGTGGCTGAAAATCAAGGGACAGCCAACTGCCGAGGCAGAAGTCGGCGCGCTCTATGCGCGTTACGTGGTCTTTGCAGCAGAGTGTGCAAACGACCCATCATTTCAAGCGCGCGCAGCATCGCGAATTGCGCAACTTGAAGTTCAACAAGAAGTGCAAAATAAGATTTTCGAATTGCAAGCGACCAAGGCTCGTCTCACTGGCGAATGCGAACAGATCAATGGCGTTGCCGTCGCAATCGAAGCGCGCAGCGAATACACGGCCGTTGGCGTTCTCAACGCATCGCTGGTCTATGACGGCGTGGCATTGCCGCTGCTCTTCCGTCTGCAAGATCCTTCGACGGGACAGACAGTGTCTTATGTTGTTCCAGGGGATGGATTCCAACTCTCCACAATGTTGGGGACTCTCATTGGAGTCAAGGGCGAAAAGTCATATGACGATTCGCTCAAATTGGACACGATCACTCCAAAGACAATTGACTATTTGACCCCCCGCTCCGGCGGTTGATTCGATACAACTCATTCGACTCGTAACGGTTCTTCGCTTCGCGCGAGGAACCGTTTTTTTTATTGCACAAACACAAAGCACAGGATGCGGCGGAGTGGTGGACCTCCTCGG
>JBEELA010000075.1:0-3721 GCA_041168365.1 Planctomycetota bacterium | reverse complement strand
GGGCCAAGTGCTGCGACCTCGGACTGTGTTGAATTCCACTGCGCAATGTCTTCGGTTGTTGCGACGCGCAGAATTCGTCCTTCTTGGTGGAAAGGATAATCGCGACCGCCTGAATTTTCGATGTACTCCAACACTTCTTGCCGCGAGACACTCTTAGAGCATCCAGAGTTGGAGCAAACAGTCGTCAGCATCTCGACGAGTTCTGTACCGCGATGCGTATGAGCGATCATTCGCGTTCCACATCCTGGCTTCGCACCGCCTTCGTATGGATACTCGGCGATCCATTTCATTCGTCCGCCTCGCACAACAATCGAGGTGGGCGACTTCAGTTTTGCATACGCCTCTGCATCAGTTTCAAGCGAGCGAAAACTTGGATCCGCATCTCGTTCGAAAATTGGAAGGGGTTGGATCGACATTGTTTTGTTCGTCAGGCGCGTCCAGCGGATCGGCGGTTTTTGACATCATCTGGATCTCTGCGGCGTGCGCTGAAGATCAACTTGATCGGTACTTCTGAATATGGCAACTCTTCTCGCAATCGATTGAGGAGGTATCGCTCATACGCACCTTCGAAGAGTTCTGGCTTGTTAACCACCATCGCAATTGTCGGTGGATTGGTTTCGATTTGCGAGATGTAATAAATCTTTGCGATTGTTCCGAGTTTCGATGATGGCCCACGCTCGGTCAAGATTTTTTGCACAAGAGCATTCAGTTTGCCTGTTGTTTCGCGGTGGCTTGCTTGGGTGTGCAGATTGAAAGCCATTGCGATTGCATCCGCAGTTCCATCGCCATTCTTTGCGCTGATGAAAACAAGTGGCGCAAAGTTGAGCATCGGTAATTCTTGCGTCAAATATTCCAGGTAGTCATTGGGAGTTTGCTTTGCCTCAACGAGATCCCATTTATTTACAACGATCACGGTTGGTTTGAACGCCTCAACCAATTCACCAGCAAGTTGTTTTTCGACTTGTGAAACAGGCTCTGTTGCATCGAGCAGCAAGAGCGCAACATCGGCTCGGCGTAGTGCAACTTCAGTGCGGTTGTGGGAATAAAACTCGACATCATCAGCCCAAGATTTGCGTTTGCGAATTCCAGCAGTATCGATCGCAATAAAAATTCGACCATCAGATTCAAACCGAACATCGACAGAGTCCCGGGTCGTTCCTGCGATTTCGCTGACGATGACGCGCGGCGCGCCAGCGAGGGCATTGACAAGACTGCTTTTGCCTGCGTTGCGTCGTCCAACGATTGCCACTTTCATTTCTGGCGATACTGGCGGCTCATCGGGTCGCGATCCCAGTCGGGTCCACAGTGCTTCCATCAAATGTCGAATTCCAGAACCCGCCTTTGTTGAGACAGACAACGTATCGCCAAAGCCAAGTTTCGCCGCATCAAGTGCGTGAACTTCCCAAGAAGGTCCATCTACTTTGTTAGCGATTTGAATCACACGATCTGTGTTTCCCGTGCGTCGCAAAAGTTGAGCGATTTTTTCGTCGAGGGCCGTGATCCCAGATTGCGCGTCGATGGTGAAAAGCACAATAGTTGCACCTTCAACAGCCGCAAAAATTTGCGCTTCGATATCGGGAGCAAGCGCAGACAAATCTTCGCCAGCATCGTCGAATCTTTTTCCTTCTGCCACATAAATTCCGAAGCCACCAGTGTCGCAAACCTCGGCGACGCGTGGCAAGGCATCTGCTTCATCGGTGTCATTTGGTGGATTGATGGTGATAATGGTCGAAATCCGATCGCGAGTCACACCAGGGGTTGGGTCGACAATGGATATGCGTTCGCCAGCAAGTCGATTAAACAGACTGGACTTGCCCACATTGGGGCGACCGACGATAGCGATGACTGGCAACATTAGATAATCCGATCATAGTCGTTCGTCGACAATTCACCCAATGCGATGTTGGCTCACTCTTGAACGCGCATGATGAATCCAAATTTCTTACAAAGAGGCTCTTGCTCGCGTCGCATGAGTTTGATGGCTCGTTTCGCTCCCGCTCGTGATCGAGATTCATAGTGCAGCAGTGTCAGCCAATACGTTTCAAAGATGGTTGACTCGAGCCAGGGGACTTCGCGCGAAAATCCGCTGACACAAAGCGCTTTCGTACGCTTCATAAATTTCGTCAGTCGCGCTGTCGGAATTTTCAGAAAGCGACATCCCGAAAAATGCAAGATGCGACCTCGACATCGCCCTGCAAGTAATTCTTCTAAATCATCAAGCGTTATGCGTTCAAGCGGAACTCGCATATCGCCGGGCAGAAGTTCGCCAGGACGAGAATGAATTGCAAACCAAAGCAAATCGAATCGGCGGTAGCGCGCTTGAAATGATCGGCGTAGATAGAACTCGATTTCGGCACGAGTCACAACATCCCGAAGGACATACGGAATCCGTGCATCGCTGCTTTCCATCAAATCGAGTGCAGGCCGCATGGACATTGGGCGTACCAATCCAAACCAATCAGCTTCGAGGCAAAACACGCCATGTGACTTCGGCATGGCGCAAGTGTAATTCATGAACGAATAAGGCGCAGTACGAAATTGATTTATGGCAACAAGAGAGAACGGCCAGTCATTGCATTGGGAGTTGGCATTCCCATCATGTCGAGCATCGTGGGAGCAATATCAGCGAGCCTTCCATCCGTACGCAGCGATCGCCCTTGAAAAACATTGCCGACGACCATAAGTGGCACGTCATAATTTGTATGTGCGGTGTGCGGTGCGCCGGTGATTGGGTCTTTCATCTGTTCGACATTGCCATGATCCGCAGTGATGACCAACGATCCTCCGCGCGCCAAGACTGCATCAACGATCTTGCCAACGCAAGCATCTACAACTTCAACCGCTTGAATTGCCGCAGGCAAACTTCCCGTATGTCCAACCATGTCGCAATTTGCAAAGTTGACAATGATCACATCTTCGCAGTCTGTCGCATTAATTCTGCCTAAAACAGCGTCTCGCACACCTGCCGCACTCATCTCTGGCTTCAGGTCGTATGTCGCAACATCGCGCGGACTTGGGATGATTGTGCGAGTCTCACCCAGGAATGGTTCTTCTCGATAATCATTGAAAAAGAATGTGACATGCGGAAACTTTTCAGTTTCGGCGCAGCGAAATTGTCGAATCGAATGATCTGCAAGCCACGAACCAAAAATATCTTTCATCGGCGCGGGTCGTTGAAAAATCACGTGAACAGGCAAGCCTCGTTCGTATTCCGCCATCGTGCAGAAAAATAAATCCTTTGGAATTGCTCCTCGATCGAATCCACCATTTGCAAGCGCGCGAAACGCGCTCTCTGAAAAGAGAAATGTCTTCACGATCTCTCGAGGCCGATCGCCACGAAAATTGAAGAAGATCACACTGTCGCTATCGCGGATTGCTCCGTCAACTTCAGAGATTCGAGTTGCGGGAACAAATTCGTCGCTGGTCTGATTTGCCGAAACTGGATGGGCATAGTGTTGTTCCACCGCATCCGCTGCGCTGTCGGAACTTCGCGCACTCCTTCCAAGCAAACATTCCCACGCTTGCGCGACACGATCCCAGCGATGATCTCGGTCCATCGCAAAGAATCGACCAATGACGGAGGCAATTCGTCCGCCATTTTTCTTGAGCGCGGATTCGAGTGTTGCAATAAATCCAAGCGCTGATTTTGGTGGACAATCTCGGCCGTCAGTAAAGACATGCACAAAGAGTCGATCCTTAGGGAAGCTGCAATCTCGCGCTA
>JBEELA010000074.1:0-2717 GCA_041168365.1 Planctomycetota bacterium | reverse complement strand
AGTTGGCAGTAGTTGAGGCGAAGGCTTGGAATGAAGCTGTGAGCGAAGGCGTGGCGCAGGCGAAGAACTACGCGCAGAAACTCGCCATTCGATTTACCTATTCCACCAATGGCCAAGGCATTTATGCCATTGATATGGAGTCTGGCAAAGAGGGCTCGCTGGCTTCCTACCCAACGCCTGAAGAATTGTGGGCGCTGACGTTTGAGAAAGCGAATGCGTGGCGGGATCGTTTTGCGACGGTGCCATTTGAAGATAAGAGTGGCTCGCATCTCAGTCGCTACTACCAAGACATTGCCATTGAGCGCGTGATGGATGCAATTTCAAACAACAAGAAGCGCATTTTGCTGACGCTGGCCACGGGCACTGGAAAGACATTCATTGCGTTTCAGATTGCGTGGAAGCTTTTCAACAGTCGCTGGAATCTTGGCGGCGAACCAACTCGGCGCCCGCGTATTTTGTTTCTCGCGGATAGAAATATTCTTGCTAACCAGGCCCAAAGCGCATTTTCGGCATTTGGAGAGGACGCGCGCGTACGCATTTCCCCGGGCGAAATTAGTAAGAAGGGAAAGGTCCCCAAGAACGCGAGTGTTTTCTTCACTATCTTCCAAACATTCATGAGCGGGCGCAATGCGGCTGGCGAACCCGCGCCTTATTTCGGCGAATACCCGCCGGATTTCTTTGATTTCATTGTGATTGACGAGTGCCATCGCGGTGGAGCCAAGGACGAAAGCAACTGGCGCAGCATTCTTGAATACTTCGCTCCAGCTGTGCAGCTTGGTCTCACTGCAACTCCAAAGCGCACGGACAACGTTGATACCTACAGATATTTTGGTGATCCCGTCTATGTCTATTCACTGAAAGAAGGCATTAATGACGGCTTTCTCACGCCGTTCAAAGTGAAGCAGATACAGACCACCCTCGACGAGTATGTGTTTACACCTGACGACACGGTGATTGAAGGCCAGGTGGAATCAGGCAGGCGATATACCGAGGCCGAAATGAACAAAGTCATTGAGATCACGGCGCGAGAGCAGAATCGCGTCGAGATCTTTATGAATCTCATAAATCAGAATGAAAAAACGCTAGTTTTTTGCGCCAATCAACTTCACGCACTGGCAGTGCGGGATCTCATTAACAAAGTGAAGAGCAGTACTGACCCAAACTATTGCCAGCGGGTTACCGCGAATGATGGGGAGTTGGGCGAGCAGCATCTGCGCGATTTTCAAGACAATGAAAAGACCATTCCGACAATCTTGACGACTTCGCAGAAACTCTCCACCGGAGTTGATGCGCGCAATATTCGCAACATTGTCTTGATGCGAACAGTGAATTCCATGATTGAGTTCAAGCAGATCATTGGCCGCGGTACTCGGTTGTATGACGGCAAGGATTACTTCACCATCTATGACTTTGTGAAGGCGCACCATCATTTCAATGATCCCGAGTGGGATGGTGAGCCCGAAGCGCCGGAGCCCGCGATTCCAGGTGGCGACACCCCGAAGCCGCCTCGTGAGCCGAAGGAACCGGGAGAGGAACGCCCGGCGAAGATTCGCATCAAATTGGCTGATGGGAAGGCGCGCACCATTCAACACATGATGAGCACCACGTTTTGGCATCCGGATGGCACGCCGATGTCGGCGCAGCAGTTCATGGAGATGTTGTTCGGCAAGTTGCCGGACTTCTTTAAGAACGAAGCAGAATTGCGCACCATTTGGAGTGACCCAACAACGCGCAAGCAGTTACTGGATGGATTGGCGGACAGTGGATTTGGTGGCGAGCAGTTGGCGGAAATGCAAAAAATCATCGACGCAGAAAAGAGCGATCTGTTTGATGTGCTTGCGCACGTCGCATACGCCGCTGCGCCTCTGACGCGATACGCGCGTGCAACGCGCGCACGGATATATATTGATCGTAAATTTGGCGATCGGCAGCAGGCATTTCTTGCCTTTGTTTTATCGCACTATGTTGCAGTTGGAGTGGGAGAGCTCGACCTTGAAAAACTGACGCCGCTCCTTCGACTGCGGTATCACGATTCGATCCCTGATGCGATTGCCGACCTTGGAAAGCCAGACCAGATCACAACTACCTTCACCAGTTTTCAGAAGTATTTGTATGAGCTGCAAGAGGTCGCGTAAACCGATTCGGCTGCCCGGAAAATAGGGACAGCGGTGAACGGCACCTATTTATTTCGGCGACCCAATCTCCAAAATCGACCCCGTCGCTTCCAGCACCTGCTTCAGGCTCTTCTTCCGCAACAAATCAACCGCCCGCTGCAAGTCCCCCCACATCGGCGCTTGGAACGAAACCTTCTTCCCGGTAATCGGATGCTCAAACCCCAGGTACGCGGCGTGCAATGCTTGGCGCGTCAGTAAGAAATCCTGCGCATCGGGCTGCGTTTCATCAAACTCTCCCACTCGGACGTGCTTGCCGCCGTATACGTCGTCGCCCACCAGCGGGTAGCCAATGTGCGACATGTGCACGCGTATCTGGTGCGTTCGGCCCGTGCGCAATTCAATCTCTACTAGCGAATAGCCTTCATAGACCTCGCGCACGCGGTACACCGTTTGGCTGGGCTTTCCGAATTCATCGTGACGCACCGCGGCCTTCTCCTTCAGCGTTGGGTGCTTGCCAAGCGGAAGGTCAATCACGTCTGCAAAGGGCTCCACTTCGCCTTCAACAAGGCAGAGGTAGCGCTTTTGCGTTTGTCGCAGTTCAAA
>JBEELA010000073.1:0-3417 GCA_041168365.1 Planctomycetota bacterium | reverse complement strand
CGCTCTCGACTGTTGCGATATCGTTGATCACGTTTGGAGAAACAACAGCATTCGATGCGGCGCAGGTCGCTACATTTACCTCTGAATTGCGCGCATTCGACGCTGCAGGAGCGACGCCACGGCAAGTGCTTATTGCGGCGATTCCAGCGCTAGTGATTGCGGTCCTTGTTAGTGCTGTCGCAGCATCTCTTCTCATACGCGGTATCGCCAACGCGCGGGCAGTGGGCGAGGGAGACTTGGCGGATCTTGGCCCAGAGCAACGATCTTCGTTTCGATTTATTGGCCCAACTTTTGCAATTCTTTTCTTGATCATTGGCACTGCGTTGCCTATTGCTCTGCTCGCTGCGAAGGTGAATACTGTTGGAGCAAACGCAACTTTCACAACGCTGCACGCCCGCGGTTCAGCCAATGCGCTGATGATGGCTTGCTTCAGTGGCATTGCTGGCGGATTCATTGCTCTTGCAGGCGCAAGCTTCATGATGTGCGATGCACGCTCGATTCTCTGCCGTGTGTTCAGCATTGCGCTTCTCGCACTTTCGATGCCTGCAACTCTCCTGGCTCTGGCAACGGCATCGCTGTGGAGATCATCGGCGCTGATGCGATCTGTGTATGACTCTGCAATTGTTGTCTCGTGCGCAGAAGCTGCAAGATTTAGTGCAGTTGCGCTGGTCCTCGGCGTGTGGTGTGGCGCAGGATTCGCGCGCAGCGAGCGTGAGTCTTGGATGGTGCACGGCAGAACGCTGGGAGATTTTCTGCGCATAGGTCGACCGATCTTTCTTGCTTCATTTATAGGGGGTTTTCTGGTGATGGTCGCCCTCGCTGCAACAGAAACTGCCGTCGCAGCGCGGCTTGAACCACCAGGAATGGATTGGATCGCAACCACACTCTTGAATGCGATTCACTATCAGGATCCTTCTGCAGTCAGCGCCGCACTCCCTTGGATTGCGCTTCTCGCAATGAGTTGCGCTTGTGTCACGCTTGCGCTGCTGGCTGGAATTTCTCGAAATGGTTTGACGAAAGTGTTGATGATCGGTTTTGTCGCCTTGGTCTTTGTCGGATGCGGATCAAGCAAAGTAGAAGCGGAGAATGATGATGGTGTTGATTCTGCAACTCCGCGCTTACCGACGGATGTGATCGTTGGAAGATTCGGCCGCACCGATGGTCGCTTTCAGAATCCGCGTGCAGTTGCCATCGAACCATCGACGAGTGCGAACCCTGGATCACTCTTCGTCATAGACAAGAGCGGTCGCGTGCAACGATTTGCAAAGGATGGCACATTCGAATTGTCGTGGTACATGCCGAAGTTCAATAATGGAAAACCCACGGGAGTAACAATTGCACCGAATGGTTTGATCTATGTCGCCGATACGCACGAGCATCAGGTGCTTATCTTCAATCGCGACGGCGTTATTGTTGGATCATTTGGTTCGTACGGATATGGACCTGGCCAATTCATCTTTCCGTCGGACGTGGCATTCGCCCCAGATGGTCGAATATTTGTTAGCGAATATGGCGGTAACGACCGTGTTCAGATTTTTGAACCAGACGGGAAATTCATCAGCCAATTTGGCAAACTTGGCGAGCAACCTGGAATGTTTTCGCGACCGCAGTCGATCGCTTTTTCCAAGGACGGATCAGAAATCTTCGTTGCGGATTCTTGCAATCACCGCATTCAAGTTTTTTCTCAAGCGGGCGAATTGAAACGTATTCTGTGTGCGTCGGGTCGCGCTGCAGGCCAATTGGCCTATCCATATGGTGTTTGCGTACTCGATGACGGAACTCTGCTCGTCGCCGAATTTGGAAATTGCCGATTGCAGCAACTGGATTCTCTCACTGGCGCATCGCGTGGAATCTGGGGTGGTGGCGGTCATGCGCAAGGCAGATTGAACGCACCATGGTCCGTTGAGTGCGTCGACGGCCGCATCTATTTGATGGATACTGGAAATGGCCGCGTGCAATCGCTGCCGCTCAAGTCTCTCGCAGATACAATTTCTCTCATAGAATCGGCAAAATCACCATGATTCCAATCGGATTTGAACGCCCAATTGCACTTTTTCTACTGCTGATATTGCCGGCAATTTGGTGGATGAGTTGGAATCGCCGCCACGCCGTTGGATCGACGCGAACTTGGGTGAGTGCAATCACCCGCAGCATTCTGTTGACGATGCTCGCCCTCAGTCTTGCGCAGCCTTCGATCGTTCGAAAAGGCGAAGGCGTGACAGTACTGATTGTCGCCGATGTCAGTAGGTCGATTCCAAGCGACTTATTGACACGAACGGAAACCGAATTGCAGAAAGCAACGAAGAATCCGACACTCTCAGAGAATCGTGTTGGAGTTGTGACCGTCGCCCGTGATGCAATCGTCGCGCAGATTCCAACTGCAGGAGGAGAGATTTCCTTTGGAGGTCACGGCGGTGAATTCGATGGCTCGAATCTCGCGCTTGGAGTTCGTCGTGGACTCGCGCTCATGCCGGCGGACACAATGAATCGGATGCTGTTGGTTTCCGATGGCAATGAAACTTCTGGCAGTCTTCGTGAAGCTGCTGCTTTGGCAAAGGCGAATCGAATTCCCATTGACGTTTTCCCAATTGAGTATAACAAGACTGGAGTCACAATCTTCGAAGGAATACGCGCTCCGACTCGTGCGCGTATTGGGCAAACGGCCGACTTGAAATTATTCATTCGCAGTCAAGGTGGTTCATCGGGGAAGATTTATGTAAAAGAAAATGGGAAGCCCATTGATCTAGATACAAATAGTGAGGGCGATGGACTTGCTGTTGAACTCAAGCCTGGGCCCAATACATTTGAAGTGCCAATGAGTTTGGATTCTGGCGGTGCGCAGCGATACGAGGCCGTCTTCGAACCCGACGCTGCGAGTGCGGATGGCGTATCAGAGAATAAGAAGGGGGCTGCTTCTGTTTTTGTCTCTGGCGAAGGACGGATTCTTGTTGTCGACCAAGGTGGGCTTGAAAGTGGAGGTCTCGTCAGCGCTCTCAAGAGTGGCGGCATCGCAGTGGATGTTGTGAACCCTGATCGACTTGCTGAAGGCATCGCATTTCTCGCTGGATATGACGCCATCGTGTTGGTCAACATGTCGCGGGCGGAGATCGATAACGAAACGGATCGAATGCTCCACGCATATGTGCACGACCTTGGTGGTGGATTGTTGATGATTGGCGGGGATAAATCTTTCGGTGCAGGTGGATGGATCGATAGCGAAACATCGAAGACTTTGCCTGTAAAACTTGATCCTCCAGCAACGCGAGAATTGCCGCGAGGCGCTCTTGCGCTCATCATGCATTCTTGCGAAATGCCACAAGCAAATTATTGGAGCGAGCAAGTCGTCATCAGCTCGATCGAAACGCTCTCACGACTTGATTATGTCGGAATTGTTGTCTTTGGATTCGGAGGTATTGG
>JBEELA010000072.1:0-3913 GCA_041168365.1 Planctomycetota bacterium | reverse complement strand
CTGGCAACGAATCTTTCCACGTCTCGAATGATTGACGATCTCGCCGCCAAGTTTCCACCATCGCGGGTGATTCGAACATCTGTCGGCGAAGCGAATGTTGTTGCAGGAATCAAAAGTGTTGGGGGAATCGGCGGCGGCGAAGGCAATGGGGGATTTATCTGGCCAAAAATATGTTGGGTGCGAGACTCGCTCTCTTCAATGGCTCTTGTTCTGGAACTTTTGGCGCATGACGGGCGGACTTTAAGTGCAATAATCGAAGGAATCCCCCGCTATTCGATGATCAAACGGAAACTGGATCTTGCAGCCATGGGTGGACACAGCGCAGTGCCAAATGCGCTTGGCAAAGTTCGCGACTACTTCGCCAATCGCACAGGAGCACAACTGAACCAAACCGACGGAATCCGAATTGACCTCGTGGATGGATGGGTACATCTGCGAGCATCGAACACAGAGCCAATCATTCGACTGATCGCTGAAGCGAGTGATCTCATGCGCGCCGAACAACTCTGCAACGAGTGCGCACGCGCAGCAGGATTTGGCGAATAGCAACGTTTCTTCATACTTTGGATCGCATCAGTTTGTAGACTCAATACATGCTGACATTCGCTGGCGCATACACCGCGCTGATTACGCCATTCTCGCAGGACGGTACGAAAGTCGATCTGCGTCTACTTGAAGAACATATTCACTTTCAAGCAAACAGTGGAGTGCGTGGAATCGTTCCATGCGGTACGACTGGCGAAGCGCCGACGCTTGAAGAACATGAACATATTTCGGTGATCGAATGCGCAGTCAAGACGGGGAAACCGCTTGGTTTGCAAATCATCGCTGGCGCTGGAAGTAATTCCACTTCCCATGCCATTCATTTGCACAAACTCGCCGCATCGCTAGGCGCGCATGCGTCTCTCCAAGTGACTCCGTATTACAACAAGCCTTCACAAGAGGGTATTTATCAGCATTTTATGGCGATTGCGGATAGCGCAGAACTTCCCATCGTTCTGTACAACATTCCAGGGCGAGCCGCCGTTGCCATCACGCCCGAGACCATCGAACGATTGTCGAAACATCCAAATATTGTTGCGTTGAAAGAGGCGACAGGCTCGATGGATTCTGCAAGTGAAATTCGCCGCCGATGCTCTATCGTGATTCTGTCGGGCGACGATTCGTTGACGGCGAGTTTCGCCGCCGTTGGCGCAGTCGGTGTTGTGAGCGTTGTCTCGAATATTGTTCCAGAACGTGTCGCACAACTTTGCCGCGATATTGCCAGCAACGATCTTGCTGCGGTTCGAAACTCTCACGAAAAACTTTTTGGCCTCTCTCGCGGATTGCTCTCACTAGATGTCAACCCCGTTCCTCTCAAGTGTGCTATGGAATTACTCGGACGTGATACGGGCTCGGTTCGTTTGCCTTTGGTGCGTGCAAGCGAATCGGTTCGATCAACCATCGCGGCGCTGCTTCGAGATGCGCAGATTGAAGACGCGCATGAAATTGGGAAAGAGAAAAAACCCATAGTTGCACGAATGGACAAAGCGGGTAAAGCCGGAGCCTCGCTGTGACGCAACCTGCGGACTCCGCAGGACAATCGACGAATCCGCTGGAAAACGCGCCGAATCTGCCATACAAAATTGCAGTCTTGGTCTATCTCTATGACGAACAGAATCGCCTTCTGATGTTGCACCGACTGAAGAAGCCAAATCCTGGCATGTACTCGCCCATTGGAGGAAAGGTCGAATTCCATCGTGGAGAATCTCCGCACGAATGCGCTCGACGGGAGACATGGGAAGAAGCAGGCCTAACTTTGGATCCTCAGGACATCCGATTGTTCGGAATCGTTTCAGAACGCGCTTATCAGAATGAACATCACTGGCTGATCTTCCTCTTTGAATCAATCAAGCCGATCGTTGCTGCAGATGTCACGCGAATGGATTTCGATGAAGGCACATTGCAATGGGTTCCTGTTGACGAAGTCGCAGGACTTGGTAATGGAGTGGGACTGCCCGAAACAGATCGGCGAGTCATGTGGCCGAATGCTCAGAAACATCGAGGCGGATTTTTTATGGTCGAAATCGACTGCTCGAAAGATCCCTTTGAATTTCGTGTGGTTGAAAGTTCTCCACGAACGAATAGTTAACGACTGCAGAGAGCACGCATTTCGGCAACTGCGTTGCGAATGCCCACAAAAACAGCACGACTAATGATCGAATGACCAATATGCAATTCGTACAAACCGGGAATCTGCGCAAGCGCAGTGACATTTTCATAATTCAGTGCATGTCCCGCATTGAAACGCATTCCTGCTGATTGAATCAGAGCCCCCACTCGCGCCACTCTTTCCAATTCTGCAAGAGACTTTGCCCCCAACGTTCCTTCCAAATGAAGAGCGTGAGAGTATGGACCCGTATGCACTTCGCAAATTGCAACGCCGATCTTTGCAGCAGCTTCGACTTGTCTGGGATCAGCGTCAATAAAAACACTTGATGCAATTCCAGCTTGCGAGAGGCGATCAACAATCGTACGCAGCGAATCCCCAAGTGCTGCGACATCAAGTCCACCTTCTGTCGTAATTTCGCTGCGCCCCTCTGGAACAAGCATTGCCGTCTGCGGACAAATACGCAAAGCGAAGGCGGCCATCTCTTCGGTCGCCGCCATCTCAAAGTTCAGAGGAACTGAGACCACTTTGCGAAGTTGTTCGACATCCGCGTCCTGAATATGTCGACGATCTTCACGCAAGTGCACAGTGATTCCGTCAGCACCGCCCAATTCCGCCTCGCGGGCTGCGAGAACAGGTTCCGGCTCCCAGGTCCTTCTTGCTTGTCGAATGGTGGCGACATGGTCGATGTTCACGCTCAATTTTGGCACGGGGATATGCTAGATGCATGCCGTCCTTTTCGTCGAAGTTGAATGAATTGCAAACTGTCTTGCATGCCCAGGGAGATCGCGTCTTGACGCTTGTGACTCTTGCGATCGAGTCGTACTTCGATCACGATGAAGCAAAAGCGCGGACGGTTGTTGCGCTCGACGACGAGATCGACAGTGTCGATGTTGCAATTGAGCGAGCGTCGATTCCCTTGCTGGCCATGGGGCAGACCAATGAGCATGCAATCCGCCAAGTTCTAACATTGGTCAAGGTCAACAACGAACTGGAACGCATCGCTGATTGCGGAGTCAACATTGCAGAACAAGTCGTCGGGCATCAACATTTATCTGACCCAATGCCGCCAACATTCCGCGTGATGGCCAATAGCGTGCTTGGGATGCTGAGGGATTCCAACCGTGCGCTTGCGACTTCCAATGCCGAACTTGCGCGGCAGGTTCTCCTCTTTGACGACACAGTTGATCGTTTTCGCAACGAACTGATTCTTCAAGCGCAAGAACAAGTCGCCCTAGGAACGAGCAGCGTACGCTTTGCTTTCCGAGTGACTGGAGCAACTCGGAACATGGAACGCATCGCGGATCATTCGACGAATATCTGCGAGCAAACGATTTATCTTCTGAGTGGAAAAATAGTGCGTCATCGTCCAGAGGGCTGGTCCGATCCTGCCCCACCTGAATTGGACTGATAGAAGGTCGGTCATAGAACAATGTCTGCCCTTCAAGATCGATATCGAAAGACGAAAGAACGCCTGAGCGCATTTGGGCAATCACACGTTCTTGCATTTTGGGATTCACTCGATGATTCTCGGCGCGAAAATTTATTGTCGCAGTGCGAAATACTTCCACTCGAAATCCTGAAGCGAGAAATCGCAAATTCTTCTGCATTACATGGAAAGTCGGATCCCTCGACCGATGACATTCAGCCAGTTTCCGTCGTGCGCGCACAATCTTTGGATGCAATGAAGTATCGCGCAATTGGAGAAGAGATGGTCCGATCTGGTCGTGTTGCATGTTTCACCGTCGCAGGTGGTCAGGGAAC
>JBEELA010000071.1:0-4229 GCA_041168365.1 Planctomycetota bacterium | reverse complement strand
ATTCTTTGCGCTTGATGTCGAGCTGTGTGACATCAGCCTCATCGACTGCTGTGAAATGCACTGCAGTTTGCACGGACTTTGCCAGTGCTTCTGCGATCTTTCGACGAACTCCACGGAATGGTATGCGCTGAGAAACACCATCTTTATCGACGGGCGGCAAGTTGATGGGAGCAGCGACGGCGCGCGCTGCAAATCCATTTCCTGCTTCGGCAGTTCTGGCTTTGTTCGCCGAAGGAGCTGCGCCCGCAAAGGATCCAACATCAGTTGCGGTGACTCGTCCACCGCGGCCAGTTCCATCGACTCGATTGATATCAATCGAAAGTTCTTTCGCAATTCGTCGCACTGCAGGAGTTGCGAGCGACTTGCCTTGCGGAGTTTTCGTTGATGTTGTTGTCGCGAGATGCTCATCATCTTTGCGCGCGAATCGGCTGGCAACATTCAATGTCCCTTGCATACTGCCGACAACAGTTCCTTGATCTTTGCTCAGGTCGTCGCCCGATCCCTTTACGCCTGCGGCAACTTGCGATGAGACACATGCAGGCGCTGATTCTTTCGCTGCAGTCTTCGCTGGCGCAGTCGCAGGTTTCGTCGCGCTTGCAACGCCGACGCCATATCGCACAAGCACTGCTGCAACTTTAATAATGTCGCCTTCCTTGCCGCAGAGTTCGCTGATTGTTCCGGCCCACGGACTCGGGACTTCGACAAGTGCTTTGTCTGTTTGCATCTCAGCCATCGGCTGCGATTCCTTGACCAGTTCGCCTGGCTTGACCAACCATCGAATGAGTTCTGCTTCAACCAAACCTTCACCCAAATCTGGAAGAAGGAAGTGGCTCTTGTCCGCGGGTTGTTTGAGTCCAGCCATATGTGTGTTCAGGATACGGGGTGAAGTCGATCGAGATGTCAGTCGTGAAAGAATCGGGTGGGTCAGAATGAGAAGACATCCTCGATCGCTCCGCTAATGCGGTTTGCGTCGGGCATGTAACTCAATTCAAGCTTGTAATAAGGCATAATCGTGTCGAAACCAGTCACGCGTTGTACTGGAGCTTCGAGATACAGGAAGCAGCGCTCCATAATTTGAGCAGCGACTTCTGCACCCATGCCACCTGTGCGAGGTGCTTCGTGCACGACAACGCATCGACCAGTCTTACGCACGCTCGCTTCGATTGCCTCGAGATCCATCGGAAAGATCGTGCGCAGGTCAATCAATTCAATCGAACGCGATGATTTTTCGATGCTCTCCATGCACTGCAGAACGCTGGCGCCCCAACTGACGATGGTCAGTTCTGTTCCTTCGCACACAACGCGAGCCTTGCCGATTGGAATTGTGTATTCATCTTCTGGAACTTCTTCGCGAAATGCGCGATAGACACGCTTGGGTTCGAAAAAGATGACTGGATCAGGATCGCGAATCGAACTGATAAGAAGCCCCTTCGCGTCATACGGCGAACTTGGCATCACAACTTTGAGGCCAGGTTGATGAGAATAAATTGCTTCGGGAGAATCGCTGTGCAATTCGGGAGCGTGAATGCCGCCACCGACAGGAACGCGAATCGTCAACGGCACGGTGAACGCTCCGCGCGTTCGTGTTCGCATGCGAGCGGCGTGACTGCAAATCTGGTCATACGCCGGGCCCAAGAATCCATCGAATTGGATTTCTGGAATTGGTCTCAGACCTGCCATCGCAAGTCCGATCGAGGTGCCGATAATTCCACTCTCAGCAAGCGGAGTATCGACAACGCGCCGCGCACCGAAGCGTGCGTGCAATCCCTCGGTCACTCGGAAAACTCCACCATTGATGCCCACATCTTCACCGAGCAGCAGAACACGATCATCCTTTTCCATTTCTTGAATGAGCGCAAGGTTGATTGCTTGAACAAGATTGAGATTTGCCATTTTTTAGTGTCCTTCCGTTCGAACGGTGGCTTCAGATGCCAACGAATGTGTTTGCATCGAGTCCCGTTGCTGCGCCAAATCCGACGGCAGTTCTGCAAATGTGTAATTGAAAACGTCAGAGACTTCTGGTGCCACGATCTGTTCGCTTCGAGCGACTGCGGCGTTCACTTCGACTTCGATGCGCTGTCGCATCGCGTCTTCTTTGGATGAATCCCACAGTTTCTTGCTTTCCATAAATTTACGAGTTCGAAGAAGTGGATCGCGCAACTTCCAAACATCAACTTCCGCTTGATCGCGGTATCGACGCGCGTCATCTGCGGTGGTGTGATCGCCAAGTCGATAGGTCACCATTTCGATGAAGGTTGGTCGAGATTCTTTGCGCGCTCGTTCTGCAGCTTCTTTGACTGCATAAACGCACGCAAAAATATCATTGCCATCGACTTGCAGGCAAGGCATTCCGTATGCGATGCCACGCTGCGCAACAGTTGGAGCGCTGCACTGAATTTTCCCAGGAACGCTGATCGCCCAGAAGTTGTTCTGGCAACAGAAAACGACTGGAATATCGAGATTCGCAGCAAAATTCGCAGCTTCGTGGAAGTCGCCTTCGCTTGTTGCGCCATCGCCAAAGAATGTGCACGCGATTTGTTTTTCCCCGCGATACTTTGATGCCCATGCCAATCCAGTCGCATGCAACATCTGTGTGCCGATTGGAACGGCGATCGGGGTCGCAAAGTGTGGACGAGGCATCGCATTGCCACGCTCGTCGCCCATCCAGTGCAAAAGAATCGCTTCCATTGGAACGCCGCGCCAGAAGAGTCCGCAATTTTCGCGGTAGCAAGTGACCAACCAATCATCTTGGTTCAAGACATATGCCGCTGCCAAGCTTGTGGCTTCCTGACCCATGTTCTGTGGATAGGTTCCCATGCGCCCCGAGCGTTGCAATTTGAAAGCAACTTCATCGAGATAGCGACACGACGACATCGCTTCGTAGAGCTTGACGATATCGGCGTCTGGAATCAGACCAGCGCCGAGCTTCTCGTCATAATTTCCGTGTTCGTCGAGGATCGAGACGCGCTCGATTTCCAACTTCAAAATACTCTTTATGGGCATTGAAAAAGTGTATCGCAGAGGGGCGGTTTCGCCGAAACGGTTCTGAGTAGAGATGCGAACTTATCGCGCAGCAACAATTCCGTCGGCGCGCAAATCGCTGGCACCCATCCAACCATCGCTCATCCGAACAATCGCTTGCCCACGGCCAAAAGTGACCGTTCTTGCGTCCGCAATTGTGATTTCGTGCCCGCGGCGGCGTAATTCTGCGATTGTTGCGTCCGAGAATCCTGGTTCCAACTGAATCGATTTCCCTTGCATCCATTGCCAACGAGGCGCATCAAGTGCTGCTTGAGGATTCTGCGCGAAGTCGATCATTCGCATCATCACTTGCACATGACCCTGAGGTTGCATAAATCCACCCATCACGCCAAACGCCATCGCCGGTTCTTCACCAGTCGGCGTTGTGCGCGTGACGAATCCTGGAATGATCGTGTGGTATGGACGCTTCGATGGGCCGACACAGTTTGGATGACCCGTTTCAAGATTAAAACACGCTCCCCGATTTTGCATCGCGATGCCGGTGCCGGGAATCACAACGCCCGAACCAAATCCTGCATAGTTGCTCTGAATGAATGAGATCATCATGCCTTGCGAATCTGCAGCGCAGAGATAAACCGTTCCGCCGGGCTTTGGAATGCCACTGCTGAAATCTTGCGCTTGAGTAAGATCGATTCGCTTGGCAAGTTTGACAAGCCGCGAAGGTTCGAGCAACTCCGCAGATGTGATCCTCATATTTGCAGGATCTGCAACATGCGCATGCGCATCTGCGAAGCCAAGCTTGATGGCTTCGATGGCGATATGCAGCGCATCTGGAAAATCCGCGGAGAGATTTGCGAAGTCTTTGGTTTCAAGAATGCCAAGTGCAATTAATGCTGCAATTCCCTGACCATTTGGCGCAATTTCGTGAAGACGGTATCCGCGATATGGCACTGAAATCGTGGGGGCGAATTCAGTTTTATGCGCGGCAAGATCTGAGAATCGAAGATGGCCACCTTGATCGCGAGCTGCCGCATCAATAGCTTTAGCAAGTTCCCCTTCATACATTGCGCGACCATCACTTTGCGCGATCAATTCAAGCGTGCGCGCATGATCTGGCAACCGCATTCGCGATCCCGCACGAGGGGCATCACCATCTTTGAGAAATGTTGCGCGCCATGCTTGGGTATTTGCACGTTTGGCATACACATCTGTCGCGCGCTTCCATAATTGTGCCGTGAGCGGGGCAA
>JBEELA010000070.1:0-2591 GCA_041168365.1 Planctomycetota bacterium | reverse complement strand
AAGGCTCTAATTCCAGCGATATTTGAGACGAGCCCATACGCCTGAGGCTGAATCTCTTTGGTCGTACGTTTGCGCTCATCCCATTTCAGCGTTTGCATCCCGCCGAAACCTGCAGATGGCGAAATGAGAACGCGCCAGACAAATTTCGTTTCTGGAATCGAAGCGAGTGCGTTGGACATTTGATTGACGGACTCTCGCGTCACATTCAGCGTCGCATCTGGTGCAGATTGCAAGACAAAGAAAATTCCGCCTTCGTCTTCGGTTGGCGCGAGTTCTTTGCCTGAGAACATATATAAAGGCACCGCAGCTACTGCAACCAACACGGCGGCAACCGCCATCGTCCACCGAAGTGAGAGTGTGGCATCTAGAACTTTTCCATAGAAAATACGCAGTCGATCAAAGAGACTATTCACAAAGAGAGTGAATCGACCTTCGCTTCCATGGCGCGGAACAAGTTTGGCACTCATCACAGGCGACAATGTGATCGCCACGATGCCCGAGACAACAACCGATGCTGCAAGAGCGAATGCGAATTCGCGAAAGAGCACTCCAGTCAATCCACTTTGAAATCCGATTGGGGCATAGACCGCAGCAAGCGTGATTGTCATCGACACAACCGGCGCAAAGAGTTCGCGCGCACCGCGCATTGCGGCGTGGACGCCCCCCATCCCCTCTCGCACATGACGTTCGACATTCTCAACCATCACGATCGCGTCATCCACGACCAATCCAACTGACAGAACAACCGCCAGAATTGTCAGGAGATTCAGCGAAAATCCCATCAAATACATGAAGATGCATGCACCCGCAATCGAGATCGGAATTGCAACGAGCGGTACCAATACTGTTCGCACAGATCCCATAAACAGGAAGACGACAATCGCCACGATTGCAATTGTTTCGGCGAGCGTAATGCCGATTTCTTTTAGCGCATTGCGCATGTAATACGTGCCGTCATAGGCCAGATCCATTTTTACCGATGCGGGCAGCGAAGGTCTAAGTTTTTCCATCGCCGCATTGAGACGTTGTGAGACATCGATCTCGTTGGCTCGGGGTTGCGGCCAAACTGAAAGATAGATCGCAGGCTTGCCGTTGAATCCCGCTTCGCCGAGAGGTTCTTCACCCCCAAGTTCGACAGTGGCGACATCACGCAGACGCACGATTGAACCTTGATTTTCTCGGACGATCAACGCATCAAAGTCCGTGACTGTTCGAAGATCTGTATCCGTGAGCAAATCAACTTGGACGCTCTTGCCTTTCGTACGCCCGACCGCAGCGACAAAATTATTTTTCTGAATCGCAAGCCACACTTCGGATGGCGTGACATCAAGTGCGGTCAACTTTGCCTCGTCCAACCAGACCCGCATCGCAAGATTTCGCTGGCCCTCGATACCGATGCGCTGCACGCCTTCAATTGTCGCCAGAAGCGGCTGGATCTCGCGAGCGAGATAATCATTGAGAAGCGTCAAATCGAGCGTGTCTGAAACAAAGCTGACATAAAACGTTGCAAATGGGCGGTCTGCACGCTGAATCTGAATGACTGGCGATTCCGCCTCGCCGGGCAATTCGCTTCGCACCTGATTGAGGCGGGCTGTAACTTCAGCGAGCGCATCATTCGAGTCATGATTCAACCGCAGATGCACGGTAATCATGCTCATGCCTGGCATGCTGGAACTCTCGATGTAATCGATTCCATCGATAGCTGATACCGCTTTCTCAATTGGCGTCGTCAGAAATCCACGAATGGTCTCGGCGCTGGCACCGATGTACATCGTGTTGATCAGGATCTTGGTCGATTCGATACGCGGGTACTGACGGATGGGCAAAGACATCGCGCAGCGCCAACCGACGGCGAGAATGATGACATTGATCACAATCGCAAGAACAGGACGCTTAATGAAGATGTCAGTGATCGACGTCATTGCCATTTAGTTTCGAATCTTGAGACGCTGTTTCAGCGACAGCCGCATTGGCAACTGCAGTCGGCTCCTTGATCAAGACACCGTCGCGAAGTTTGAAAGAGCCAGTCGTCGCGATGCGTTCGCCTGCTTTCAGTCCCTCGAGCACAATCACATCTTCACCCACCGACGGTCCAAGTTTTACTGGTCGTTGAGTCGCGCGATTCTGCCCCGTCGCAACATCTTGGACGACAACCCAAACATGATCACCATATGTCGCACGCCGAATCGCCGTCGCCGGAACTGCGAGATACGAATTTGGTTCGTCAACAGGAACGCGAATTTGCACGAACATTCCAGGCAATATTCGACCTTCGCGATTGTCGACCATTCCTCGAACACGCCCGTTGCGGGTGTCATTGCTGACTCTCGCATCGACCGCGACAACTTCAAGGTCAGCACCATCTGCGCCAAAGATCGGTCCAGTCGCCTTCACGACAAGTCCGATGTGCACGCGAGCAAGATGCTCTTGCGGGATTGCGAAGTCGAGAAAAATGCTATCGGTGATCTCTTCGAGCGCGACAAATGTTGTCCCCTCTGCAAGATATTGACCTTCATGCAGAGTACGAATTCCGGCGCGTCCACGAAAGGGCGCGTGAATGATGTGCTTCTCAACAAGCACCTTCACTTGCG
>JBEELA010000069.1:0-3511 GCA_041168365.1 Planctomycetota bacterium | reverse complement strand
GAATCGCGAGAGCCCCTTTCTGCTGCGATTCAAGCGAAAGTTTTCGATGCGATCTCTGCACGATTGGGTGCATGCGATGTCGTGTGCATCGAGGATTACACCAAGGGAGTTTGCACTCCCGAACTTTGCGCAAAGTTGATCAATCTCTGTCGTGCGAAGAAAATTCCTGTGTTGGTCGATCCCGCTGCGATCAGCGACTATTCGCGCTATCGAGGAGCGACGGTGATCACGCCCAATCGCTCCGAGGCTGAGAAAGCCACAGGTCGAACGATCGATCCTGCGAATGTCGTCGCAGGATCAATAGAGATGGCGACTTCGTTGTTGAAAAATCTTTCGCTTGATGCTGTTGTTGTCACACTCGATCGATATGGAGCAGTTCTGGAAGTGAAAGGAAATCCTGCGGTCCACCTCCCAACGGTTGTTCGCCAGGTCTATGACGTCGCAGGTGCTGGAGACATGGTGCTTGCGACTCTCGCAGGCGCGATTGCAAATGGAATGCCGTGGCCGGAAGCAGTGACGCTTGCAAATATCGCTGCGGGTATGGAAGTCGAAGTCTTCGGAGTGCGTGCATTCACGATGGCGGAAATTCAAGCGCAGGTCATTCGCATCACGCAGGCATCGATGGGAAAGACTCGATCACGAGCAGACCTTTTAGTAGAAATCGCAGCGCATCGTGCCGCAGGTCGAAGCATCGTGCTGACCAACGGTTGCTTTGATGTTCTGCACGCGGGGCATGTTGGATATTTACGCGAGGCGAAATCTCTTGGAGACATTTTGGTGGTTGGCGTGAACTGCGATGAACAAGTTCGTTCGCTCAAAGGAAATGATCGCCCGATCTATTGTGAGAAAGATCGGGCGGAACTTCTGGGCGAATTGACCTCAGTCGACTACATCACCATCTTTGAAGAACCTTCAGCGGCGGAATTGTTGCGCGCAGTGATTCCAGATGTGTATGTCAAGGGAGGGGACTATGAGAGTAAAGAGATCACGGAATCGGCCGTTGTCAAGGAACTTGGCATAAAATTATCTTTAGTCGCCCATCGTCCTGGCTTATCCACGACCTCCGTGGTGGAACGTGTGCGTGCTCAGTTTGTAAGTGGTGGAAATGTCAAGAGTTCTTGAAAACCCCTTGACTCGCTCGGCAAGAGTGAAGATACTAATTACTGTCGTGCAGGAAACTATTTCAATGAATTCAATTCGGTGCGACAGGCAAACAATATTTTCTTGTCGATTCATCTTGTAAATTTCTCGTAAAATTTCTTCCTTTGTTTTCTCTCAAATATGGGGTATTAAAAATGTCGACAATCACAAAAAAAGACTTCGTGGATCGAATCTCAGAGAAGACTGGCCAGAAGCGTGGCGAAGTCAAGGAAACTATCCAGTTGTTTCTTGATGAAATGATCGATGAATTGACCAATGGAAATCGCTTGGAGTTCCGCGACTTTGGAGTCTTTGAAGTCCGCGAGCGCGCAGCTCGAATTGCACAGAACCCAAAGACACTCGAGCAGGTACAAGTTCCAGCTCGCAAAGCTGTGCGATTCAAGATCGGCCGACTGATGCGTGAGCGAATTGTCGGCGAATCCCTTACGCAAGAACTCGCGTCGCGCTAATGGCAAAGTCCAACCGTCAGTCCCGCCATTCTGGCCAAGGTGATTCTGCGCCAAGAGTTGATCCTCAGGAAACTGCGCGCCTTCTGAAGGCGATGCCTCCAAATGCGCCCGAAGCCGAAATGGCTTTGCTTGGAAGCATGTTGGTTGAACCTGGGGTCATCGGGGATGTCGTTGGGATCATTCGTGGTGGAGATGATTTCTTTCTTGATAAGCATCGGACTATCTACACGACGATGGTCGAGATTTATGATCGCACAGCATCAGTTGATGTTGTGAGATTGAATCAACAATTGACGGATCGCCAAGTGCTTGATGCGATTGGTGGCTTGGATTATCTCGTGCAACTTTCCGAGGCTGTGCCAAGTGCGCAGTTTGCATGCGAGTACGCAAAAACGGTTCGCGATAAAGCAACGCTGCGTCAGCTGATCGATGCGTCAAGTTTGACTGTCAATGATGCGCATCATTCGACCGAAGAAGCGCAGATGATTTTGGAGATGGCTGAGCAACGCATTTTTTCGATCGCACAGATGCGGGAATCCACGCCATTCGCGCACTTGCCCGATTTGTTGCGCGAGACGATGGAGAAACTGGAATCTCGCGACGGATCTGGATTGACTGGACTTGCTTGCGGATTTGAAGATATCGACGAAATGACTACAGGATTGCAGCGAGGCGAGATGTTGATCGTGGCGGCTCGACCTTCCATGGGAAAGACTGCGCTTGCTTTGAATCTGATGGAAGGCGTCGCGCTTGCGGGACAAGCTGTCGCCATGTTCAGTCTTGAAATGGGACGACAGCAACTCGTTCAACGACTTCTCTGTGCGAAAGCTGGCGTTGACGGACAGCGACTTCGCCGTGGTGTCTTGACTGGTGATGACAATCGCCGTTTGATGATGGCATGTGATGCGCTTCAATCGTCGAAAATTTTTATCGATGACACGCCGGGTTTGACGCTTTTGCAACTTCGTTCGAAGGCCCGAAGAATGAAGGAAAAGTTTGATATCAGTTGCGTGTTCATTGATTATTTGCAGCTGATGAGTTCTGGTTCGAGAAGCGAAAGTCGGCAGGTAGAAGTCAGCGAAATCAGTCGTGGCATTAAGGCCATGGCTCGTGAACTTGATGTGCCAGTTGTTTGTCTCTCACAGTTGAATCGTGCTGCAGAACAGCGCGAAGGTCATCGTCCTCGCATGAGCGATCTTCGCGAGTCGGGTTCGATCGAGCAGGACGCTGACGTGATCATGATGTTGCACCGTGAGGAGTATTACCACCAAGGCGATGCAGAATGGTCTGAAACGAATCTCGACAAAGTTGGAATGGCGGAATTGATTTTCGCGAAGCAGAGAAACGGACCGACCGGGGTGATCAAATTAATTTGGGATCAGAATTCGACATGTTTTCGCTCGTATTCGCCGATTTCTGCACCGTCTGGGGTTGAGTATCGAAGTTTCGAACCTCGGGGCGCACGCTTTGATGGCGGACCGGACGATCTGCCGACCTAAGTGTGAGGGCTCGGGGGTCATTCTTTGATTTTTCTCCTTCTCAGCGGCGATCACCGTAGACTGCGCTTTCAATGACAGAGGGTCAGGACGACCGAATTCCGAAGTGGTTGGCGGATGCCGCGACAGGCGACCAGAATGCTTGGCGAGCCATTGTGTCGGAATTTTCACCACGCATTTTTGGACTTCTGAAAGCTCAATGCAGAGACGCAGATCTCGCTGAAGAATTGACGCAATCTGTTTTCGTCACGCTGGCGGAAAAGTTGGCGGCCTACACCGAGCAAGGTCAATTCGAGTCTTGGATCTTTCGAGTGGCCATAAATCGTCTTCGCGATGAAATGCGCAGGAGAACGCGGCACGCTAAGCCGATGGCTCAAGAGACGCTGTCAGAAATTGAGGGAGAGG
>JBEELA010000068.1:0-7742 GCA_041168365.1 Planctomycetota bacterium | reverse complement strand
CTCGAGGACCTCGAGCTCACAGAGCCTTCAGCTGCCGCAACGGATCGAACAACGACTCGGCTTCGATCCATGGCACTTTCGCGATTGATTCTGACAAGTCCATCAACTCTCTTGCCAGATCGAGTGATTGCATTCGATCAACTGCGAAAGACACGCAAATCACTTATTAAAGCCTATGCCAATGACCCACGCTCAATTCTTTGGTTCACTGATGCAGCGGAAGATGAATTTGTTCTTGGCTTTCTTGGAATCGACGGCGGCGTTGAAGCGATCGCTGGAGCGCCGGTGGCAGAGATCTTGCCCCGAGCAAGTGCATCGCTAGACCGCATCGAACAGCATCTTGATTCCGCATCGAGCGCCGAACAAACCATTGTGAAAACTTCAATTCCCGCAGGGTCTCTGCTTGCCCAGCGATTGGAAGATGATGCAGATGGCCGACGCCCGATGCTTGCAGCGGCAGTGAAGGCGTTTCGACTTGCGATCGATCGATCAACGCAATCTGCAGAGCAACAGCACGATCGCCAAGTGAAAGCTGCGTTGTTGCTGAAGACAATCACCCAGCTTCGCACTCAAATTCCACCGCGGTTGAGACCCGAAGCAGACCTGGCAGAAGTGTCTGCGGCATCCGTCGCGATGCAATCAGATATCGCACGCTTTGGAGCTACGCGCGTGATGTTGGTAGGCGATCCGATGCTGACCGTACTGACAAAAATATTGGCTGCTGAATCGCTTATGAATGATGGACACGGCATCGATGCGCTCAAGCAACTTTCCGCACTTCTCGTCACGCCAAATCTACCGACCGCTTTGCGATTATTGACTGCTGATGCGCTCGTTCGGTCCCGCGTCTTTGCTGGAAAGTCTGCGACGACTGAACAATCTCTCAGTCCATGGATTATGACACTCCGCGCATCACAACCATCAGAGCGTGCTGGAGTTCGAAAAGCAGTCTTAGAGCGTCTTGCAGGAGTTTTGCGTGGAGTCCGCATTGACACAGAATTGCCGCCGTTGGCAATGATCGCAATCGCTCGAGATAATTTGCTGAAGAATCCAAATTCTCCCGCGGATCTTGCAACGCTGAATAGTTTCTCAAATCAGTCCATCGATGCAGAAGCGCAATCCTCAGCACTCGAAGTGCTTGCCGAAATCCATTCCAGTAAGAGCGACTGGCCCGCTGCGGCTGATGATTACCGTCGATTCGCAGAGTGCGCTCCACAGGAACCAATGGCACTCACATCGATGCAGACGGCTTTGGATATTGAACTCGCGCTTGATCGAGCAAATCCCAATGGACGTGAAGAGAATCTCGAACGAACACTTGCTCTTGCATCTACACGCTTTGCAGAACTCCCCTCACGACCAAGTACGGTCGCGCAGTGGGAGGCTCTCAAAGCGCGACGCATGATTCAAGATTTTCTAGCGCAATCGACTGCTCCAAGCGCCGATCAAGTTGCTGCGCTCTCGCAGGCAGCGGCAAGAATTGAAGATCTTGATCGCGCCGCGCGTAATGCGAGACTTGACCCAGGATCCAGAGTGTCTGCAACCGCATACGCCGCTCGAGTTGCCGCAGATTTTCTATCGCCATCCCACGAACAGGCAATGCGTACCGATGAAATCCCAACCATTGCTGCGTGGAATGCTTGGACGATTTACGACGCGCAAAGAATTTTGCGACTTCGACTTGAACGCGCCGCGCGTCACGGAACACCTCCTCGCTCTGCACTCGATAGAGAGCTTGCGGGATTACCCGCAAGTTTTATGACAGCAGAAAATCCAATGGCGCTGACTTGCATCGTGGATTTTGCAAAGCGACAGGTCGATCTTGCAGCCTCGATGAGCGCGACAGGCAATGCAAATTCTATCATCGCGGCTCAACGCGCCCTCGACGCACTTGAGGCTTGGGAAAATCTTTTTCCATCTCTTGAAACGCACTCCACATCCGCCCTCACAGAATCATTCGCGCGACTTGCCGCAGATGCCGCCATGTACGAAAACTCGTGGGATTCTGCAGTCGCTCGCTCGGATGCCATCGCCGCCAAACCTTGGGCGACAATCGACGACTTCCGGCGATTGACTGAAGCACTCTCATCTGCGGAAATCTCTGCGAATAACATAAAAAACACAACACTCCGCGATGCGCTGCGGACGCGTGCAATGGCGAGCGCACGTGACCTTGCTGGGCGTGTCGCACAAGGATCGAAAGAATGGTGGATCTCTCAAGTCATTCAAATGCGAATCGCACAGGAATCAGGACGCGGCGGCGAGAGTGTCCAAGCTCGACTTGCAAGGTTGCGCGCGCTAGATCCCGCACTTGGCGGCGAACCATATCGCAGCGCACTCGAAAAGTTTTCTTCAATAGCGAGCCCCCCAACCGGATCGCCTTAATAACCAATCTGACGCAACTCATTGCGAAGAATCGCAGCGAGTTCATAATTTTCCATCCGCAGCGCGTGCTTCAGTCTTGATTCAAGATCAACTCGTTGACTCGACGGCAATTTTGGAACCAACGCGTCACGCATTGCACGAAGCAATGACGCCTCCGAAGAATCATCTTCTGACAATCGGTGCGATGACCCTGCCCCCCCATGCAAATTTGCCAAACCACGGTCAATCGCTGCAAGAGCTCCTTGCGTATCGCGAATACGAATACACATCGATGCTTCTGCACGCGTTCGCAATAACACAGTTGCAATGCGAATCGCATCGAATGGCTGCAGGTCTGCTCCGCGAGTGGCACGATTCCATACAAAGTCGATCGCGAATAAATTTCGGTCGCAGTCGCGCACAACCGAAGCGAAATCCTCCAGTATCAAAAATGCGGCTGCCCTTTGGTGATATAAAAAGACCTCCCCGCGCAATATCTCGCATTCATTTTGCGCTAATTTCTCTGTACTCGCCCCCCAGAATTCCAACCACGACTCCGATCCTTCGGGGCGCATGCCGTCTGGGCGCCCTTGCAACTCAAACTGCATAATTCCAGCCTCCAAACGAATCTGAATTAGTCTGTTTTCTCCGATTCCATCCAAAAATCGCACTCTGGGAATGCCATCCGAAAATTCCCACCGCCCAAGAATTGGGGAAATATCATCCTCGAGGTTGCCTTTGGATTGGGTCAATGGGCTATCGTTATGAGGTTCAAAGAGTCAAAGGTGGCGCAAGTCATCGAAAAATAGTCTGGCATTTGGGTATCCTTCCAACTTACCATGAGAGGTTCGCGTGGCGAAGTCTGAAATAAAAACTGAAATCCAAATGTATGTGCGCGAGATAAGTCTCGTTGCATTGTTGACTCCTCTTGAAGAGCGTCAACTTGGTTGGCTCATCATCAACGACAACGATGCAGCTGCGAAGGATCGGATGATCACTTCGAATCTCAGACTTGTTATTGCAATTGCTAAGGGATATATGAACCGTGGGATTTCCCTGCCTGACCTGATCGAAGAAGGCAATGTTGGTCTCATCCGCGCGGTTGAAGGTTTCGATCCTGCACAAGGTGCGCGATTCTCCACATATGCCTCTTGGTGGATCAAACAGTCGATCAAGCGAACGTTGCTCAATGCAACCCAGCCGATTCATATTCCTGCCTACATGATCGAGTTGATTGGTCGCTGCAAGGCAGCTTCCAAGATGCTTGAGGAAAAATTGAACCATCCTCCATCGATGGCCGAACTCGCGCGTGAAATGCAAGTTCCGCTTCGTAAACTCCAAATCATTCGTCGCGCGCTCCGTGCATATAGCACCCCGAATCAAGTTGTCTCGAATAACCCCGACAGCGATATTGCGGATCTTGCAGATGTCTTCGAAGACACGATGTCTAAGAACCCTACGAAAGTTGTCGAAGAGAATGAAATTCTGAAAGTGATCGTCGGACTTCTTGACACGATTGATGTTCGTGAAGCAGAAGTGCTTCGGATGCGATTCGGCCTCAATGGGACTGAACCGCTGACACTGAATGAAGTTGGCTTAAAAGTCGGACTGACCCGTGAACGTGTTCGACAAATTGAAGTCCAAACTCTTGAAAGACTCGGGCGCCAACTCGGAAGCAACCAATCTCTTTCGTTGCTCTTTCGCTCTGATTCAGAGGACGGCGAAGAAAACGGGGCTTCCACAAGATCCAAGCAAGGTGAGAGCACATCTTCACTGACTGAATTGCTTTCATCGAAGCATCAAACCAAGTATTCCAAAAACCCTCGACTAAAACAAAACGGCAAATAAGTTTGGGTTTGGGTTTTTCGGCTTACGCTCGCAGTTCGCAACCAACAACTTGAAATTGAATTGATCTTGTTTGAGATCACACCTTCGCAACAGCGCGCAAAAATGGCAGTGGTTCCACGACGGCGCCCACTGCAGTTCCTCGCAGATCGACTTCCAGATTCGTTCCGACTTCGATCAAGTCTGCATCGACAAATGCCATTGCAATCGGTCGATCAAAGGTTGGCGAGAGGCAACCGCTCGTCACTCTGCCAACAACTTTCGAACCTTGTCGAACTTCCATACCTTGACGCGCACTGCGGCGACCTTCTAAGCCAAGCCCAACAAGCTTGCGTTGGCAACCATCTTTCGCAATTTTTTCAAGCGCGTTTTGCCCTATAAATCGACCAATTTTTTCGTCATCTGAACCCTTGTCAACTTTGACTGCGAATCCAAGTCCAGCCGAAAGTGGATCTGTGTTCTCATCAATTTCATGACCATAAAGTGGCATTCCCGCTTCCATCCGAAGCGTGTCTCGCGCAGCAAGACCAATCGGTCGAATGGGACTCTGTCCGCTTTTCACATCCTTCAAGAACATGCCCATCGCTGCACGAGCCATCGAAGATCCCAGAATCACTTCGACACCATCTTCGCCGGTATATCCAGTTCGACTCACAATCAATTTCACGACGATCAAACTTTTTTGGACAAATCGATATCGCTTCAGCGTTGGAATTTCGCGCGACAATGCGCCAACAATTTCCATCGCTTTCGGTCCTTGCAGAGCGATCATCGCCGTCGATTCAGTCTGATCCTCGAGCTTGAAATTCATGTCGCCTTTCACCGCGGCAAAGTGTGCCAGCAACTTTAAGCGATTCGATGCGTTGCACACCATCAAATACTCTGACTCATCAAAACAATAAACGATGACATCATCCAAACAACCGCCCTGCTCGTTGCAGATGATTCCATAACGGCATTGACCGACTTGCATGCCAAAAATCTGGCGTGTGCATACCGAATCAAGAAATTTTCGCGCATGCCGCCCACTGAATCGAAGTCGCCCCATATGTGAGACATCAAAGAATCCCGCCGCACTGCGGCAATGTCGATGCTCCTCCAAAATCGAGGTGTACAGGAGTGGCATTTCCCAGCCAGCAAAATCCACCATCTTGCCACCATGTTCGACATGAAAATCATAAAACGAAGTCCGGAGAAGATTTGTGCTCATAGAGAAAGCCTAGCGTATGGCGGATCTTCAGGCAGGACGGCGCGAGAGGCTCTTGAACGGTAGCCTCAACAACTCATGATGGCTCAGATCACGAGATCAATTTTTCGCTTGGTCTCTCTGGCCATCTGCTTCACTACGATCGCATTTTCCGCAAGTGCTTTCGCCACCGTAACAACAAATCTGGACGACGAAGCTCTTGCCGATCGGCCGATCTCGGAAGTCCTCATTCAAGGACTCGGCCGAGTCACCGAACAAGAGATTCGCAACAACCTGCGAATCGCGACTGGCCAACCTTTCGAGTCAAAGTCAATCAAAGACGATGTGACGACTCTGTATCGACTCGGGCACTTTGATTCTGTGACAGCCGACGCGGAACTCCTCCCCGATGGCACTGTGCGAGTGCGATACATCCTCATCGAGCAGCCGATCATCAAAGATATTCAGGTCGTGGGAAATAAAGTCGCTTCAGATCAGGAACTTCGAGCGGTCATCGGTCTCTATGCCGGCGGTCCGCGCGACGATTTTCTTCTCGAACGTGCCATTGAAAAGATTAAGAATCTTTATCGCGCCAAAGGGAATTACATGGTCGAAGTCGAGGCGGACGAGACTCGCCTACTCGATACTGGGATTCTCATTTTTCGAATCGTCGAAGGACCTCGTGTTCGAATCCGCGAAATCGTTTTCTCTGGAAATGACCGATTCACCACAAACCAACTTGGCGCGCAGATCAAAACCAAGCCTTGGGTTTTTATCTTTTCGCTAGGCAATCTTGACCAAGACATGCTGGTGGATGATGTCGCCACTCTCGATAAATTCTATAAAGACCGTGGTTTTCTTGATGTTCGCGTTGACAAGCGCGTCGAGATTTCGGCAACAGGAAAAGAAGCGCGAGTGGTTTTCGTAATCAGCGAAGGACGCCAATACCGACTTCGATCCGTTGTCTTCGAATCAGCGGATGGCGGGCCGCGCGACACCACTCGAGTGATGCGACCAGAACAAGTTCTTGGATTGATGAAAATTCGTCCTGGAGATTTTTATACGCTTGATAAAGTTGAAGCATCGACGAAAGCAGTGACTGAGGCATACCAAACGATGGGATACATTGAAGCCCGAGTTGATCAAACTTGGATTCGACTTGGCGAAGAAGCCGAGGTCGACATGGTCGTAACGATTCGCGAGACATCGCCATTCATCGCTGGTTTGGTGCGAATTCAAGGCAACTATTTGACAAAGGACAGTGTCGTTCGGCGACGCGTTCGAATCCAACCAGGTCGCCCCCTCGATGGACATGAAATCGAAGTTGCAAAGCGCCGCCTTGAAGGCTCTGGGCTTTTCACCTCAGCCACTATAACGCCGCAAACTGCAGACCCGAAGACTCCAGATGTTCGCGATGTTTTAGTTGAAGTGAAAGAGAGAAACACAGGAAGCATCAGTTTCGGCGTCGGCGCTGGAACAGACACCGGGCTTGCTGGAAATATCGCGCTCAATCAACAGAATTTTGACATCGCTGATACGCCTCAAACTCTTGACGAATTCGTCAGCGGTCGTGCCTTCCGAGGTGCTGGCCAAAGTTTCGGCGTTGCAATTTCTCCAGGTCTTGAAGTCAGCAACTATTCAATCAGTTTCAGCGATCCGAATTTTCTCGAAAGTGACTATGGCTTTGGATCCAGCCTGCTCTATCGCAATCGGATTTACAATACATTCACTGAAGAGCGCATTGCATCGAGTTTCAGTCTCGGCCGTAGCTTCGGCGATATGTGGCAAGGTTCGGTTCGTGTCTCACTTCAGGATGTCACCATGACAAACTTTGACGGGAGCACTCCGATCGAGGTCTATAACGATCGCGGCCCTTTATTCATTAATTCCGTTGGAGTGACTTTCGCTCGAACGAATTTGGATAATCCAATGCGACCAAGTCGAGGCTCTCGATTCGAAGGAGAACTCGCATACTTCGGCGCACTCGGCGGGGGGTACACGTACCCATTGGTCGCAGGCAGTTTCACAACATGGTTTCCGCTGAGTGAAGATTTCTTCGGGCGCAAGAGTGTTCTGAAACTGAACACAAGTTCGGGGTATATCTTTGGAAGCAGCGCTCCAGTTTCAGAACGCTTCTATCTCGGTGGTCGCTCACTGCGAGGATTCGAGTTCCGAGCGATCAGCCCGCTAAGTGCAACAGAAATTGGAGCCGATCCACCAACGCCAGCGTCACTAACACCAACCGTCGACAACAATGGCCTGCCAAACGGACAACCCATCGGTGGAACATTTCGATTCTTTGCGGGCGCTCAATATGAAGTGCCAATTTTCGACAAGTTCATCTCCG